>DATDTH010000315.1:0-14401 GCA_035290985.1 Pseudomonas sp.
GCGCCGGGACGAGTGATGGTTTGGTAGCCCGGATAAGCGCAGCGCAATCCGGGCTACAGGCCGTAGGTCGGGTTAGCGAAGCGTAACCCGACAATGATGCTGTCGGGTTAGCAAAACGTAACCCGACCTACAACTTGCAGCTTGCAGCTTTACTCAATCACCCCGCAGCCGATACGCGCCCCGCCGCCGCCCAGGGGCGCGGGGTGGTCGGCGTGGTTGTCGCCGCCGGTATGCACCATCAGGGCGAGGCCCCGCAGCGCGTTCAGGTTGTCGAGCCGTGGCGCCAGTACCGGTTGGCGGGCCTCGCCGTCGGCGGTCACCAGCAGGGCGGGCAGGTCGCCCAGGTGGCCATCGCCCCAGGGGGCGTCATGCTTGCCGGTTCTCAGCGGATCCCAGTGCCTGCCCGCGGCTTCGGCGGCCGAGGGTTTGCCGTCTTTGTCGGCCGGTGCGCAACTGGGATGGCGGTGCAGGTGAAAGCCATGCGCGCCGGGTTCCAGGTTGCCCAGGTCCGGGGTGAAGACCAGGCCATGGGGGGAGGGGGTGATCTTCACCGTGCCCAGGCGGGTGCCGATGCCTTGGTCGTTCACAGCATGCAGGGGGATATTCAGGCTGTTCAGCGGCGGGCTCGAGCAACCGGCCAGGAGGATGACGAGGGCGAGGGAGGAGGCTTTAAGCGGGATCATGGCACTTTCCTTGTGCTGAAACGGGTGTGGGGTTTGATCCTGTATCCGACTGCGGATTTGCGCCTGGGTTCGCTTGCGCCTCCCCCCTTCGGGCAAGTTGGACGATTTCTTGCAACGGGCTGGCTACGGGCGTCGTCGGCGTCAAAAGATTGAATGGCTGGAGTGGACCGTGGCTGTAGACCGCACGCAACTGATGGGCAATGTACGCAGCAACCTGTCGGGGTTGCGCGAGGGCAACCTGGGCATCCCGCTGATGCTGCTGGTGATGCTCGGCATGGTCATGCTGCCGATCCCGCCGTTCCTGCTCGACGTGCTCTTCACCTTCAGCATCGCCCTGTCGATCGTGGTGCTGCTGGTCAGCATCTATGCCCTACGGCCACTGGATTTCGCGGTGTTCCCGACCATTCTGCTGGCGGCCACCCTGCTGCGTCTGGCCCTGAACGTGGCCTCGACCCGGGTGGTGCTGCTCAATGGGCAGGATGGGCATGCCGCGGCGGGTCAGGTGATCCAGGCCTTCGGCGAGGTGGTGATAGGCGGCAACTACGTGGTCGGTATCGTGGTCTTCGCGATCCTGATGATCATCAACTTCGTGGTGGTGACCAAGGGCGCCGGGCGGATCTCCGAGGTCAGCGCGCGCTTTACCCTGGATGCCATGCCCGGCAAGCAGATGGCGATCGACGCCGACCTGAACGCCGGCCTGATCGACCAGCCGGAAGCCAAGAAGCGCCGGACCGAGGTGGCCCAGGAGGCCGACTTCTACGGCTCCATGGACGGCGCCAGCAAGTTCGTGCGCGGCGACGCCATCGCCGGCCTGCTGATCCTTTTCATCAACCTGATCGGTGGCATCGCCATCGGTATCCTGCAGCATGACCTGAGCTTTGCCGATGCCGGGCGCATCTACACCCTGCTGACCATAGGTGACGGTCTGGTGGCGCAGATTCCGTCCCTGCTGCTGTCGACCGCGGCCGCGATCATGGTGACCCGGGTCTCCAGCTCGGAAGACATGGGCAAGCAGGTCACTCGACAGATGTTCGCCTCGCCGCGTGCGCTGGCCGTCGCTGCCTCGATCATGATCGTCATGGGCCTGGTCCCGGGCATGCCCCATGTGCCCTTCGTCGGCCTCGGCCTGATCGCGGCCGGCGCCGCCTACTGGATCGCCAACAAGCAGCGCCAGGTGCAGGAGCAGGAAGTGCAGGAGGTGCAGCGCCAGCAGGAACTGCTGCCCGCCCAGCGCGCCCAGGAGGTCAAGGAACTGGGCTGGGACGATGTCACCCCGGTGGACATGGTCGGCCTGGAGGTGGGCTATCGGCTGATTCCCCTGGTCGACCGCAACCAGGGCGGCCAGTTGCTGGCGCGTATCAAGGGCGTACGCAAGAAGCTGTCCCAGGACATGGGCTTTCTGATGCCCTCGGTGCATATCCGCGACAACCTCGACCTGCAGCCCAATGCCTACCGCTTGACCTTGATGGGCGTCAGCGTGGCCGAGGCTGAGGTCTATCAGGATCGCGAGCTGGCGATCAACCCGGGCCAGGTGTTCGGCACCCTCAACGGCATAGCCGCCAAGGATCCGGCGTTCGGCCTGGAGGCGGTGTGGATCGACCCGACCCAGCGCGACCAGGCCCAGTCCCTGGGCTACACGGTGGTCGACGCCAGTACGGTGGTGGCGACCCACCTCAACCAGGTGCTGCACAAGCATGCCCACGAGCTGCTGGGGCACGAGGAGGTGCAGCAGCTGCTGCAGTTGCTGGCCAAGAGCTCGCCGAAGCTGGCCGAGGAGCTGGTGCCGGGATTGGTCTCGCTCTCGACCCTGCTCAAGGTGCTGCAGGCCCTGTTGCAGGAGCAGGTGCCGGTGCGCGACATCCGCACCATAGCCGAGGCCATCGCCAACGTCGCGCCAAAGAGTCAAGATCCCGCCGCGATGGTCTCGGCCGTGCGCGTGTCCCTGGCCCGCGCGATCGTGCAAAGCATTGTGGGACTAGAGCCGGAACTGCCTGTGATCACCCTCGAGCCAAGGTTGGAACAGATCTTGCTAAACAGTCTACAGAAGGCCGGTCAGGGCTCGGAGGAAGGAATTCTTCTCGAACCCGGAATGGCCGAGAAGCTGCAGCGTTCCCTGGTGGATGCGGCGCAGCGCCAGGAAATGCTCGGCAAGCCGGCGATTCTGCTGGTGGCCGGTCCGGTCCGGGCCATGCTGTCGCGCTTCGCAAGACTGTCCGTGCCGAACATGCACGTGCTGGCGTACCAGGAAATCCCGGATAACAAGCAGGTCACCATAGTCGCGACTGTGGGTCAGAACTAACCGAGGTCCAAGGCCATGCAAGTCAAACGCTTTTTTGCCGCCGATATGCGTCAAGCCATGAAGCTGGTTCGCGATGAGCTGGGCGCGGATGCCTCGATCATCGGCAACCGCCGGGTCGCCGGCGGGGTCGAACTGACCGCCGCCCTGGACTACCAGGTGCCCGCCGCGCCGGCCCGCCAGCCGAACCCGGAGCTGGAAGCCGAGCTGCGCAAGACCCAGTCGCGCATCGCCTCGGCCCAGGCGGAGCTGACCACCCGCGAGCGGGGCGATGCCGGCAAGGACCGTCAATTGTTCGCCAATGAATCGATCATCGCCCCCGAGCTGCCGGCTTCCATACTGCGCCAGCCCGGACGCCAGGCCCCGCGACCGGCCGCGGCGCCCGTCGCGGTGGCCGCGGCCACCGATCAGCGTGCCCTGGATGCCATGCGGTTCGAATTGCACGGCCTGCGCCAGTTGATCGAAGTGCAGCTCGGCTCCATGGCCTGGGGTCAGTTGCAGGACCGTCGTCCGCAGCAGGCCAACCTCTGGCGTCGCCTGCAGCGCATGGGGCTCTCGGCGGACATCGCCAAGGCCCTGCTCGATCGCGTGGCCAACGTGGCCGAACCACGCCAGGCCTGGCGCATGCTGCTGGCGCATCTGGCCCATGCCATCCGCACGCCCAAGGAAGAACCCCTGGAAGAGGGTGGGGTGATTGCCCTGGTCGGTCCGGCCGGCATGGGCAAGACCACCACCCTGGCCAAGTTGGCTGCGCGCTATGTACTCAAGTACGGCGCCCAGCATATCGCCCTGGTCAGCATGGATTGCTTCCGCATCGGCGCCCAGGAACAACTGAAGACCCTGGGGCGGATCCTGAATGTCTCGGTGACCCAGGTCGATCCGGGCCAGTCCCTGATCCAGGCGCTGGCGCCCCTGGCCCGCAAGCGGGTAGTGTTGATCGACACGGCCGGCCTGCCGGGCAACGATCCGGCCCTGGCCCTGCAGCTGGAATCCCTGGCCGGGCGTGGCATCAAGGCGAAAAATTACCTGGTATTGGCGGCCACCAGCCAGAGCCAAGTGCTCAAGGCGGCCTACCATAGTTATAAGCGTTGTGGCCTGTCGGGCTGCATACTGACCAAACTGGACGAGGCCACCAGCCTGGGCGAAGTTTTAGGTCTGGCTATCAGCCAGCATCTACCGGTAGCCTATCAAACGGATGGCCCGAGGATTCCGGAGGATCTGCAGGTGCCGCGCAGTCACCAGTTGGTCAGTCGTGCCGTGGGCCTGCAGGCCGCAGAAGACCCGAGCGAGGAGGCCATGGCCGATATGTTCGCCGGTCTCTACCAGTCCCCGGCGCGGCGCGTCGGCTAGCAGGCGTCAGCGGGCACGGGAAGTGTCCGGGTAACGCTCGGGATGAGCACAGTACGAATCAGCCAAATGGCCCCGTCGCAGCAAGACAAGGTGTGTAGAAAAAATGGGTAGGCATCCTGTACAGGTGATTGCGGTGACCGGCGGCAAGGGCGGCGTCGGCAAGACCAATGTGTCGGTGAATCTGTCCCTGGCCCTGGCGGACCTCGGCCGGCGGGTGATGTTGATGGACGCCGACCTGGGGTTGGCCAACGTCGACGTGTTGCTGGGGCTGACGCCCAAGCACACCCTGGCCGATGTGATCAGCGGCGAATGCGAATTGCGCGATGTACTGCTCCTGGGACCGGGCGGTATCCGGGTGGTGCCGGCCGCCTCGGGCACCCAGAGCATGGTGCAGCTCTCGCCCATGCAGCATGCCGGCTTGATCCAGGCCTTCAGCGAAATTAGCGACAACCTCGATGTGCTGGTGATCGACACCGCGGCCGGAATCGGCGACGCGGTGGTCAGCTTCGTGCGCGCGGCCCAGGAAGTCATAGTGGTGGTCTGCGACGAGCCGACTTCGATCACCGATGCCTATGCCCTGATCAAGCTGCTCAATCGGGATCACGGCATGAGCCGTTTCCGGGTTCTGGCCAATATGGCCCACAGCCCACAGGAAGGGCGCAATCTCTTTGCTAAGCTGACCAAGGTGACCGATCGTTTTCTCGATGTGGCCCTGCAGTATGTCGGTGCCGTGCCCTATGACGAATCGGTGCGCAAGGCCGTGCAGAAGCAGCGTGCGGTCTACGAGGCCTTTCCACGTTCCAAGTGCGCGTTGGCGTTCAAGGCGATCGCCCAGAAAGTCGATACCTGGCCGCTGCCGGCCAACCCACGCGGTCATCTGGAATTTTTCGTCGAGCGGCTGGTGCAGCAACCCACCGCGGACACGGGCGTATGACACCAGCCAGTGGACTCAGCATGTACAGCAAAGCGCACGCGCAGGATTCCCAGCACCAACTGATCGAGCGCTATGCTCCCCTGGTCAAGCGCATTGCCTATCACATGCTGGCCCGCTTGCCTGCCAGTGTGCAGGTGGACGATCTGATCCAGGCCGGCATGCTCGGTCTGCTCGAAGCTTCGAAGAAATACGATGCCGGCAAGGGCGCCAGTTTCGAGACCTTTGCCGGTATCCGCATCCGTGGTTCCATGCTCGACGAGGTGCGCAAGGGCGACTGGGCGCCGCGTTCGGTGCACCGCAATACCCGCATGGTCAGCGACGCGATCCGAAAAATCGAGGCCAGAACCGGTCGCGATGCTAAAGATCAAGAGGTTGCGGCCGAACTCCAATTGAGTCTCGAGGATTACTACGGCATTCTGAGCGACACTTTGGGCAGTCGCCTGTTCAGTTTCGACGACCTCTTGCAGGACGGTGAACAGGGTGGGGGGCGTGAAGACGCGGGAATCACCCACTACGAGCCTGCTCGTGATCTGGAGGAACAGCGTTTCCAGGGTGCGTTGGCCGATGCCATCGCCAACCTGCCGGAACGTGAACGTCTGGTGTTGGCGCTGTATTACGATGAAGAGCTGAATCTGAAGGAAATCGGCGAGGTGCTGGGGGTCAGCGAGTCACGTGTCAGCCAGTTGCACAGTCAGTGTGCCGCGCGTTTGCGGGCACGCTTGAGCGATTGGCGGGCATGCTGATGGGCAGGGGCCTTGTTGATTCCATGATTGAAGGGCGTATTCAGCTGCTGAGTGCGTTTAGGACTGTACGGAGGTCGACTTGGACAAGAACATGAAAATCCTCATCGTTGACGACTTCTCGACGATGCGCAGGATCATCAAGAACCTCTTGCGCGACTTGGGTTTCACCAATACCGCTGAGGCCGACGATGGCACCACCGCATTGCCGATGCTGCAAAGCGGGAGTTTCGATTTTCTGGTTACCGACTGGAACATGCCCGGCATGACGGGTATCGACCTGTTGCGCGCGGTGCGTGCGGACGAGCGCCTCAAGCACCTGCCGGTGCTGATGGTGACGGCCGAGGCCAAGCGCGACCAGATCATCGAGGCGGCGCAAGCCGGGGTCAATGGTTATGTGGTCAAGCCGTTCACAGCCCAAGTGCTGAAAGAGAAGATCGAAAAAATCTTCGAGCGGGTTAACGGCTGATGTCTGCCACGAGGATGTTATGGAACATACAGATTCCACATCGGGTGACCTTGAGTCGGCCCTGAAAATTAATGCCCGCGAGTTGGTGGCCAGCCTGGAAAAAGGCAACTTCGGCGAAGCGGTGCTGTTTATCAATGAACTGAACAAGGTGCGTGACCGCGGGCTGTACCACGAAGTGGGCAAGCTGACGCGCGAACTGCACAACGCCATAGTCAATTTCCAGCTCGATCCCCGGGTGCCCCATGCCCAGGAGGTCTCGCAGATTACCGATGCCACCGAACGGCTGAACTACGTGGTCACCATGACCGAGAAAGCAGCCAATCGGACCATGGACCTGGTCGAGCAGAGTGCGCCGCTGATCAATGGCCTGAGCGAAGAGGCCCAGAGCCTGGGTGCGGACTGGGGGCGCTTTATGCGCCGCGAACTGGGTGCCGATGCCTTTCGCGAACTGGCCAAACGGATCGAAGGGTTTCTCGCCCGCTGCGAGCGCGACAATGTCGCGGTCGGCGGGCACCTGAACGACATCCTGCTGGCCCAGGATTACCAGGATCTTACCGGTCAGGTGATCAAGCGCGTGACCCAACTGGTCACCGAGGTGGAAAGCAACTTGCTCAAGCTGGTGCTGATGGCCAGTCAGGTCGACCGTTTCGCCGGTATCGAACACAACCACGATGTGTTGCGCGCCGAACAAGAACAATTAAAAGAGCCATCCCGGGGTGAAGGTCCGCAGATTCATGCCGATAAGCGTGAAGACGTCGCGTCCAATCAGGACGATGTCGACGACCTGCTATCCAGCCTGGGATTTTAGGTTCAACAGAACCTTTGGGGAGCACGCACATGAGCTTCGGCGCCGATGAAGAAATCCTCCAGGACTTCCTGGTTGAGGCCGGCGAGATACTGGACCAGCTGTCCGAACAATTGGTCGAGCTGGAAAGCCGTCCGGATGATTCGAATCTGCTCAATGCCATTTTTCGCGGTTTTCATACCGTTAAGGGCGGCGCCGGTTTTCTCCAGCTGAACGAGCTGGTGGAATGCTGTCATATCGCGGAAAACGTCTTCGACATCCTGCGCAAGGGCGAGCGCCGCGTCGACTCCGAGCTGATGGACGTGATCCTGGAGGCTCTGGATGCCGTCAACCTGATGTTCAGCCAGGTGCGCGAGCGGGTGGAACCGACGGCGGCCACGCCCGAGCTGTTGGCCGCGCTGGCCCGTCTGGCGCAACCGGCCAGTGTCCAGGCACCGGCCGAGCCTGAGCCGGAGCCGGTTGCAACCGACTCCGGGGATATTACCGACAACGAGTTCGAACAGTTGCTGGATGCCCTGGGCGAACCGCCCGCGGCAGCCCCGCCAGCGCCAGCTGCCGGCGATGAAATCAGCGACGACGAGTTCGAGGCCCTGCTTGACCAGCTGCATGGCAAGGGCTCGTCCGCCACGTCGGGCGCCGCTGCGTCGAGCGTCGCCACGCCTGCCGTGACCGCCGCGCCCGCCACCGCGGGGGCGAATGGTGACGAAATCACCGACGACGAGTTCGAGGCCTTGCTCGACCAACTGCACGGCAAGGGCAAGTTCGTCGAGCCGACCGCGGCCGCCCCGCTGGCGGCGCCTGCCGCGCCAACGGCGGGCGGTGGCGGTGACAATATCACCGACGATGAATTCGAAGCCTTGCTCGACCAACTGCACGGCAAGGGCAAGTTCGTCGAGCCGACTGCGCCCGCCGCACCGGCAACGCCGCCTGCGGTCAAGACACCCGCCGCCAAGGCGCCCGTCGCTGCGACCCCGGCGGCCGCGCCCAATCCCGCCCCCGTGCCCGCCGTGGCCAAGGCCGAGCCGGTCAAGGCTTCGCCGCCCCCGGCCGCACCGGACAAGGTCTCGGCGACCAATGAGTCGGAAACCACGGTGCGGGTGGATACCGCGCGCCTGGACGAGATCATGAACATGGTCGGCGAACTGGTATTGGTGCGTAACCGTCTGGTGCGCCTGGGCTCCAACAGTGTCGATGAGGCGATGGCCAAGGCCGTGTCCAACCTCGACGTGGTCACCGCGGACCTGCAGACCGCGGTGATGAAGACCCGCATGCAGCCGATCAAGAAGGTCTTCGGCCGTTTTCCGCGCCTGGTGCGCGACCTGGCGCGGACCCTGAAGAAAGAGATCAACCTCGAGCTGGTCGGCGAGGAAACCGACCTGGACAAGAACCTGGTGGAGGCCCTGGCCGATCCCCTGGTCCACTTGGTGCGCAACTCGGTCGACCATGGCATCGAGTCGCCGGAGCAGCGCGAGGCCGCCGGCAAGAGCCGTGGCGGCAAGATCATCCTGGCCGCCCAGCAGGAGGGCGACCATATCCTGCTGTCGATCTCCGATGACGGCAACGGCATGGATCCCGACGTGCTGCGGGCCAAGGCGGTGGAGAAGGGCGTGCTGGACCGGGATGCGGCGGACCGGCTGAGCGAGGCGGAGTGCTACAACCTGATCTTCGCCCCGGGCTTCTCGACCAAGGCGGAAATTTCCGATGTGTCCGGGCGTGGCGTGGGCATGGATGTGGTGAAAACCAAGATCGCCCAGCTCAACGGCATCATCAATATTTACTCGACCAAGGGCCAGGGCACCAAGATCGTCATCAAGGTGCCGCTGACCCTGGCGATCATGCCGACCCTGATGGTGATGCTGGGCGACCAGGCCTTCGCCTTCCCGCTGGTCAACGTCAACGAAATTTTCCACCTCGACCTGTCGCGGACCAATGTGGTCGACGGCCAGGAAGTGGTCATAGTGCGCGACAAGGCCCTGCCGTTGTTCTATCTCAAGCGCTGGCTGGTACGCAGCGCCGCCCACGAGGAACAGCGTGAGGGGCATGTGGTGATACTGTCGGTCGGCACCCAGCGCATCGGATTCGTGGTCGACCAGTTGGTCGGTCAGGAAGAGGTGGTGATCAAGCCCCTGGGCAAGATGCTGCAGGGCACGCCGGGCATGTCCGGCGCCACCATCACCGGCGATGGACGCATCGCCCTGATTCTCGATGTGCCGAGCATGCTCAAGCGCTACGCGCGGCGGATGTGAAGCTGTCCGGGCACTGAGCGGCCCGGGCTCGCGGGCTGAAGTCGGTGGGCCAAGGGGGCGGGATAAAGCCCTCGGTCGCCGCGTTTGAGAGGCTTCGCAGCGCTTGCCGGCAGCCACTGCCCGTCGCAATTTTTGCAGTTTTCTAGGAGTGTTTATGGCGGTCAAGGTTCTGGTGGTGGACGACTCGGGATTCTTCCGACGGCGCGTCTCGGAAATACTCTCCGCCGATCCGAATATCCAGGTAGTCGGCACCGCCACCAATGGTCGCGAGGCCATCGATCAGGCGCTGGCCCTCAAGCCCGACGTGATCACCATGGACTACGAGATGCCGATGATGGACGGCATCACCGCGGTGCGGCACATCATGCAGCGCTGCCCGACCCCGGTCTTGATGTTTTCCTCCCTGACCCACGAGGGCGCCCGCGTCACCCTGGATGCCCTGGACGCCGGGGCGGTGGACTACCTGCCGAAGAATTTCGAGGACATCTCGCGCAACCCCGAGAAGGTCAAGCAGCTGCTCTGTGAAAAGGTCCACAGCATCGCGCGCAGCAATCGCCGCTACTACGGCGGGGCGCCTGCCGCGGTCGCACCGCCGAGCGCGGCGCCAGCGCCCAGTGCCCCGGTGCGTCCGCTGCCGAGCGGCTCGGCCACGCCTGCGGCCAAGCGCCGGGCCTACAAGCTGGTCGCTATCGGCACCTCGACTGGTGGGCCGGTGGCCTTGCAGCGGGTGCTGACCCAATTGCCGGCGAATTTCCCGGCACCCATAGTGCTGATCCAGCATATGCCGGCGGCCTTCACCAAGGCGTTCGCCGAGCGCCTGGACAAACTGTGCCGGATCAATGTCAAGGAGGCCGAGGATGGCGACATGCTGCGCCCGGGCCTGGCCCTGCTGGCGCCCGGCGGCAAGCAGATGATGATCGATGGCCGTGGGGCGGTGAAGATCCTACCCGGCGACGAGCGCCTGAACTACAAGCCCTGCGTCGACATCACCTTCGGCTCGGCCGCCAAGTCGTTCGGCGACAAGGTGCTGGCCGTGGTGCTGACCGGCATGGGCGCCGATGGGCGCGAAGGCGCGCGGCTACTCAAGCAGGGTGGCAGCCAGATCTGGGCCCAGGATGAGGCCAGCTGTGTGATCTACGGCATGCCCATGGCCATAGTCAAGGCCAACCTGGCGGACGCGGTCTACAGCCTGGATGATATCGGTCGGCACCTGGCCGAGGTCTGCCTCTGATGGATGTGCTGAGCCTGATCGGGGTGGTGCTGGCTTTCGTCGCCATAGTCGGCGGCAACTACCTCGAAGGCGGGCATGTCGGCGCCCTGTTGAACGGCCCGGCGGCCTTGATCGTGATTGGCGGCACCCTGGGGGCCGCGTTCCTGCAGGCGCCCATGGACGTGCTCAAGCGCGCCATGGTCATACTGCGGTGGATCTTCTTTCCGCCGCGCATCGACCTGCTCGGCGGTATCGAGCGGGTGGTGGGCTGGAGCATGACCGCCCGCAAGGAAGGCCTGCTGGGCCTCGAGCCGGTGGCCGATGCCGAGATCGACCCCTATGCGCGCAAGGGCTTGCAGTTGCTGGTGGATGGCGCCGAACCCGAGGCCATTCGCAGCATTCTCGAGGTCGACCTCTACACCCAGGAGAGTCGGGATATCCAGGCCGCCAAGGTGTTCGAGAGCATGGGCGGCTATGCGCCGACCGTCGGCATCATCGGTGCCGTGATGGGCTTGATCCATGTGATGGGCAACCTGGCCAACCCGAGCATGCTGGGCAGCGGAATCGCCGTGGCGTTCGTCGCCACCATCTACGGGGTCGGCTTCGCCAACCTGCTGATGCTGCCGATCGCCAACAAGCTCAAGGCCATCGCGGTACGCCAATCCAGCTACCGGGAAATGTTGCTCGAAGGCATCCTGTCCATCGCCGAGGGCGAGAACCCCCGTTCCATCGAGCTGAAGCTGCAAGGCTTCATGAGCTGACCATGGCCCGTCGTCGCCACCAGGAAGAACATGAGAACCACGAACGCTGGCTGGTCTCCTACGCGGACTTCATCACCCTGCTGTTCGCTTTTTTCGTGGTGATGTACTCCATGTCCTCGATCAACGAGGGCAAGTACAAGATTCTTTCGGAAACCCTGACCGGGGTCTTCAGTCAGCCCGACCGCTCGATCAAGCCGATTCCCATAGGCGAGGAGCGTCCGCGTACGGCCGCGCCGGATCGCTCGATGATGGACGAGGAGGAACAGAGCGAGACGGCGATCGACGATCCGGGCAGCGACCCGCTGCAGACCATCACCCAGAGCCTGCACGATGCCTTCGGCGAAATGATCATGAACGATCAGATGACCCTGCGCGGCAATGAGCTGTGGATCGAGATCGAACTCAATTCCAGCCTGCTGTTTCCCAGTGGCGACGCCATCCCCAACGATACGGCCTTCACGATCATCGAGAAGGTGGCCAAGATTCTGGCGCCCTACGAGAATCCGGTACATGTCGAAGGTTTTACCGACAACCTGCCGATCAAGACGGCGCTGTATCCGACCAATTGGGAACTGTCCACGGCGCGCGCGGCGAGCATAGTGCGGATGCTGGCCATGGACGGGCTCAACCCAGCGCGCATGGCCGCCGTGGGGTACGGCGAGTTCCAGCCGGTGGCGGATAACGCGACGGCCGAGGGGCGGGGGCGTAACCGGCGGGTGGTGTTGGTAATTTCCCGCAACCTGGACGTGCGCCGTAGCGTCAGCGGTGTGGGCAGTGGCAAAGCCAAGCCGGATTCCGCGCTGCAGCGGGCTGGCACGCAACCTGCACCGACGCCTGCAGTACCGGCTTCCACGCCGGGTGCCGTCAATTCCCCGTCGCCAGCCCCTTGAGGGTGGCGCCTGTTCTCGGTAGGGCCTGGTTCCGTCCGGGAGGATAAAAAAGATGAGAGTCTGGGCAGTAGCCAATCAAAAGGGCGGAGTCGGCAAGACCACCACCACCATCGCACTGGCCGGCCTGCTGGCCGACGCCGGCAAGCGGGTGGTAGTGGTCGATCTGGATCCCCACGGGTCCATGACCAGCTATTTCGGTCACGACCCGGATACCCTGGAGCGCAGCGCCTTCGACCTGTTCCTGCACAAGGGCAGTGTGCCCGCCGGCCTGACCCGGCAGTTGCTGCTGCCCACCAGCCATGAGCGGATCGCCTTGCTGCCCTCGAGTACCGCACTGGCTACCCTGGAGCGGCAGTCGCCGGGGCAGAGTGGCCTGGGACTGGTGATCGCCAAGAGCCTGGCGCAGTTGTGGCAGGACTATGACCATGCGCTGATCGACAGTCCGCCGCTGCTGGGCGTGCTGATGGTCAATGCCCTGGCTGCCAGCCAGCAACTGGTGATTCCGGTGCAGACCGAACACCTGGCGGTCAAAGGCCTGGAGCGCATGGTCAACACCCTGGCGATGATCAATCGCTCGCGCAAGCAGGCCTTGCCCTACACCATAGTGCCGACCCTGTTCGATCGCCGGACCCAGGCGTCCATGAGTACCCTGCGGGTGCTGCGCAATGCCTATCCAGACCACCTGTGGCCGGCCTATATCCCGGTGGACACGCGGCTGCGCGATGCCAGCCGGGCCGGTCAGGCCCCCTCGCAGTTCGATGCCAAGAGCCGCGGCGTGATCGCCTACCGGGCCTTGCTGAAACATCTGCTTTCCATGCAACTCTCCAGTCAGGTAGCGTGAGATGGACGGCTATGCTCAAGAGAGTCGTTCAAGTCCGGTGCCTAGCCGGCCGATAGGTTGTACACGCTACTTTTGTGGGTTGTTCCAATGAGCCGTATTCCGGTCACCGCCACGCGTTCCCAATTGGTCTTGCAGTCCTACCTCGATGGGCTGTTGCAAGAGGCTGCCGAGGAATTGGCCCAGGCCGATACCTTCAGCCTGGACGAGTTCGAGGCGGCGGTGCTCGAAGAGCAGGTGCGCGATGCCCGGCAGGCGCCTGTCCAGGGCGTACCGGTCGCCGCCCTGGCTGAACCGCAGGTGCCGAGCCTGCCGCTGCCGCGGGTGGAGCGGTTGATGCCCGAACCTGTCCCCGTGCCCGCGCCGCCGCAGGTCGAAACCGTGCCGGTGGCCAGCGAGCCGATTCAGCTGGGGGGCCATGAAGGCCGCCCGAGTTGGGCCCAGGAATCGTTCGAATGCCTGCTGTTCGATGTCGCCGGCTTGACCCTGGCGGTGCCGCTGGTGTGCCTGGGGACTATTTATCCCCTGGCGGGCCAGGAATTGACCGCTTTGTTCGGCCAGCCGGACTGGTTTCTGGGCATACTGCCCGCGCCTACCGGCAACCTCAAGGTGCTGGATACTGCCCGCTGGGTGATGCCGGATCGTTACCGCGACGATTTCCGCGACGGACTGCAATACGTGATCTCGGTGCAGGGCTACGAGTGGGGGTTGGCGGTGCATCAGGTCAGCCGCTCTATTCGCCTGGATCCCAGTCAGATCAAATGGCGTAGCCAGCGCAGCCAGCGGCCCTGGCTGGCCGGTACCGTGATCGAACACATGTGCGCGCTGCTGGATGTGGCGGCGCTCGCCGAGTTGATCGCCAGTGGCGCGACCCGGCGCATGGCGGCGGGAAAGCTGCATTGAAGACGCTTGAAGAATGGGCAGGTCGCGTTTGCTGAGCGACTCCCGAGCAATGACAGCGGGGACCACCCGCGCACGCCGCTACGGGCGTTATTTGACGAGGCTAGGGACATGAAGAAGAGTTCTGCACAAGGTTCTGACGATCCCATTCTGCAGTGGGTGACTTTCCGCCTGGACAACGAGACCTACGGCATCAACGTGATGCAGGTCCAGGAAGTGTTGCGCTACACCGAGATCGCTCCGGTGCCGGGTGCGCCGAGCTATGTGCTGGGCATCATC
>DATDTH010000316.1:0-12879 GCA_035290985.1 Pseudomonas sp.
TTTCCCGCGCCTTGGCCAGGGCGGCGGCGCTGGCTTCCAGGCGGGCTTTCTCCTTGCGCAGGAAGCGCTGCATGCCCTGCAGGTTGGCGATCTTCTGCTCGACCTCGATCAGCTTCTTGGCCACCAGCACGGCGCCCTGGGCGCAATCGAGCTGTTGTTCGCGCTGGCCCTGGAGGATTTCGCGGATTTCATTGAGGGAGAAACCCATGCCCTGGGCTTGCTGGATAAAGGTCAGGTCGGCCAGGGTGCCGGGGCTGTACTCGCGGTAATTGTTGCCCCGGCGCTGGGCGCTGATCAGGCCGAGGCGCTCGTAGTAGCGCAGGGTGTGTCGACTGGCGCCGCTCTGCTGTTCGAGTTCACCGATGCGCATCGAAAATGATCCTTGACTGTAGAGTTCGCTCGATAGTTTAGCCTGTGCGGGTCCTCTTGATGGAGCATCCCGAACATGAACGAACCCTGTTTTGTAACCGGCGGCAGCGGTTTTATCGGCCAGCATCTGCTGGCCCGCCTGACGGCCAGTGGTCACCCCACCTGGGTGCTGATGCGCCGCCCTCAGGCCCTGGCCGAACTGCGCCAGCAGGTCGAGCGCCTGGGTGGCGATGGCCGTCTGCTCAGCGCCGTGGCGGGCGATCTGACCCAGGCGCGCCTGGGCCTGAGCGCCGCTGACCAGGAGCAGGTGCGCCAGGCTGCGGTGGTCTTTCACCTGGGCGCGCAGTTCGCCTGGGGCCTGTCCCTCGAGCAGGCGCGCGGGGTGAACGTGGACGGCGCTTTGCAGGTGGCGCAACTGGCCGTCAGTCAGGGCAGTCGCCTGTTGATGGTCGGCGGTTACATGCTGGAAAACCGGGGACACCTGGGCCGCGTTGGGGTCGATCTGCAGCGGCCCGAGCGGACCGATTGGCCGGCGGTTTACCGACGGGTCGGCGGCTACGAAGGCAGCAAACTGGAGGCGCACTTCAAGGTTCTGCAATTCATGGGCGAGCAGGGCGGGGATTTCACCGTCATCCATCCGGCCACCGTCTGCGGTCATAGCCGCAGCGGGCACATCCTCGCGGGCCAGCCCCTGGCGGAGCTGATCCGCAACCTGGCCGATGGCGCACTGAGCGGCATTCCCGGCTCGCCGGCCCATTGGTTGCCCCTGGTCAGTGTGGATTTTCTGGTGGCGCTGATGGTGGCCGCGGCCTTCGATCCCAGCCAGTCGGGTCGACAGGTGCTGGCCCTCGACGAACACACGCCGAACCTGCAGGGCCTGCTGGCGCAACTGGCCGCGCCGCTGAATCTCAGCGCGCCGCGCCGGCATGTACCGATCGGCTTGCTGCGCCTGCTGCTGCGCATCCCGGGGCTGGCGCGGGTGCTGCGTACCAGCCCGGAGTCCCTGGATTTTATCCAGACCACCCGCTTCGACACGCAGGCCGCCCAGGCCCTGGCGCGCGAGCACCAGTTACCCTGGCCGGATATCGGCGAAGCCCTGCAGGCGACGGCGCGCTATGTGGCGAACGAGCTGCCGCGCTAAGCCAGGTGGAGCCACGTGGAGCGCATTTACGAAAAATCCGTCTGTGCCTGGGCGTCCGTCCGCGTGGGTTACGCCGCGCGGCGAGTACGTCGTGGTTTGCCAGACTGGCTTTCTGCGCGGCTAACACCACCCTACGAAAAGCGCCGATGCTGAGGTTGAATCGGCGGGCAAAGGTAAAGCGAAAATGCTCTGGCAGGTAGTTTTTCAGGCCGCTTGGGCTTCGGCCTGGCTCAGGGCCCGATTCAGGGCGCTGAACAGGGCGCGGAAGCTCGCCGTGGTGATGTTCTCGTCGATGCCGACCCCGTGCAGGGCGCGGCCGCCATTGACCCGCAACTCGATATAGGCCGCGGCCTGGGCCTGGGTGCCGGCACCTATGGCGTGCTCGTGGTAGTCCATGATCTCCACCTTGAGCGGCAGGGCGGCGACCAGGGCTTCCAGCGGGCCCTTGCCGCTGCCGTGCTTGCGGCGCAACTCGCCGTTGAAGGTCAGGTCGATGTCGAGGCTGCAGATGCCGTTCTCTTCCTGCAGCCGATGGCTTTTCAGGGCATAGGGGCTGGTCGCCTGCAGGTATTCGCGGGTCAGCAATTCGTGGATCTGCCGGGCGCTCATTTCCAGGCCCAGGCGGTCGGTTTCACCCTGCACCACCTGGCTGAACTCGATCTGCATGCGCCGTGGCAGGCTGATGCCGTACTCCTGCTCCAGCAGGTAGGTGATGCCGCCCTTGCCGGACTGGCTGTTGACCCGGATCACCGCTTCGTAGCTGCGCCCGAGATCGGCCGGATCGATCGGCAGGTAGGGCACTTCCCAGATGCCTTGCGGGTCCTGCTGGGCGAAGCCCTTGCGGATCGCATCTTGGTGCGAGCCGGAAAAGGCGGTGTGCACCAGGTCGCCGACATAGGGGTGGCGGGGGTGCACCGGGATCTGGTTGCACTCCTCGACCACCTTGCGCACGGCATCGATGTCGGAAAAGTCCAGCTGCGAATCGACGCCCTGGGTGTAGAGGTTCAGGGCAAGGGTCACCAGGTCGACGTTGCCAGTGCGCTCGCCGTTGCCGAACAGGCAGCCCTCGACACGGTCGGCGCCGGCCAGCAGGCCCAGTTCGGTGGCGGCCACGCCGGTGCCGCGGTCGTTGTGGGTGTGCAGGCTGATCAGCAGCGAGTCGCGCCGGTCTATGTGGCGGCCGAACCATTCGATCTGGTCGGCGTAGATGTTCGGCGTGGCGGCTTCGATGGTGGCCGGCAGGTTGAGGATCAGCTTCTGCGCCGGGGTCGGCTGGAACACGCCTATCACCGCGTTGCACACCTCGACGGCGAAGGCGGTCTCGGTGGAGCTGAAGACTTCCGGCGAGTACTCGAAGCGCCAGTCGGTCTGCGGCGCCTCATCGGCCAGGCGCTTGATGACCCGGGCCGCGTCGACCGCGATGGCGACCACGCCGGCCTGGTCCTGGTTGAAGACGATACGGCGGAAGCTCGGCGCAGTGGCGTTGTAGTAATGCACGATGGCCCGCTTGGCGCCCTGGAGCGATTCGAAGGTGCGGGTGATCAGGTCTTCCCGGGCCTGGGTCAGCACCTGGATGGTGACGTCGTCGGGGATATGACCGCCTTCGATCAGTTCGCGGACGAAGTCGAAGTCGGTCTGCGAGGCCGAGGGAAAGCCCACTTCGATTTCCTTGAGGCCGACCCTCACCAGGGTCTTGAAGAAGCGCATCTTCTTCTCGGCATCCATGGGCTCGATCAGCGACTGGTTGCCGTCGCGCAGGTCGGAACTCAGCCAGATGGGCGCGGCCGTGATGGTCTTGGACG
This sequence comes from Pseudomonas sp., assembly GCA_035290985.1. Taxonomy (GTDB): domain Bacteria; phylum Pseudomonadota; class Gammaproteobacteria; order Pseudomonadales; family Pseudomonadaceae; genus Aquipseudomonas. Next base: position 3,313 of record DATDTH010000316.1, read on the forward strand.
GCCAGGTGCGATCGGGGATGTCGATCTGCGGGAAGGCGCGGTATTTGATCGAGGGGTCTTTGAGCATGCTCATGGTGCGAATCCTTTTTTACTGCGGGGCCGGGTGACGGCGGCCGGCCAACGAAACGATGAGGGTGTTTTAGCTATTCATGCCAATAACCCTAATGAGGCTGGCTGAGCGTGGCAAGTGTTGTTGAAAAAATGGCATAAAAAACCAATGGGGTGTTTTTAGTGGTTTTTTATTGCGTGAGGATCGTCCGTCGAGACGGCCGATTGCGCGCTAGAAATTCAGCAGGGCGAGTATCGCCTGGGGGCGCTGGTTGGCTTGCACCAGGATGCTTTGCGCGGCCTGCTGGATGATCTGCCGGGACACCAGATTGGCGGTTTCCGCGGCATAGTCGGTGTCGAGGATGCGTGAGCGGCTGGCGGCGGAATTCTCCGCCACGTTCATCAGGTTTTCGATGCTGTATTCCAGGCGGTTCTGCGTCGCGCCCAGATAAGCTCGCTGGGTATCGATATAGGCCAGGGCGTCGTCGATATCCAGCACGGCGATGCCGGCATTCTTGGTAAGGTCGAGATTGTTCAAGGCCATGGCGCCGACGCTGAAGGCGCTGATGCCGATCTCCATTGTCTCGTTGGCCTCGGCGCCGATCTGCAGCTTGATCCGGTTATTGCCGCCTGTGCCCAGGGCGTTGTACAGGCTGGGGAGGTCTTCGCTGAAGGCCCTCAGTACCGAGCTGCCGGCGCCCTGGTTGGGCAATACATCGGCGGCGCTCAGGGTCAGGCCGCCATCGCTGTCTTCGCCGCCTATGGCGCCTACGTCGGCATTGTCCAGGTCGAGTCCGGCGACGAAGGTGGCGGCGTCGTCGTTGAACTGCGTCTGGAAGTCCGCCAGCCCGGCGAAGGCGCCGTTGCTGGCATTGGCCAGGGCCTGATCGAGCGTGGCGCCGTTGTTGCCGAGGTACTGCATCAGGCCCTTGACCCCATCGCCACCGATTCGCTGGTGCATGTATTTCAGGGCGGCGTAGCCGCCGGAATAGCCGGCACTGGCGGATACGTTGTCGGCGTTGAAGGCGGCCAGGATGCCGGCCACGTTGGTGCCGCCAGCGGTGTCGCCGCTCAGCCGTTCATCCGCGCCGTGGATGAACTCCGCGGCGCCTTCCTTGAACCAGGACGGCAGGGGCGTGAAGCTCATGGCGCGGCCCATGATGGCGTGGACCATCTCGTGGGCGATGATGCGGTCGTTGTAGAAAGGCGGGTTGCCGCCATTGGGCAGATTGGGCGGTAGGAAATCGGCCAGGTCGATGTTCAGGACCTGATCGTCGACCCGGCCGAACGCGCCGCCGGTACCGGACACCGAAGCCAGCACGCCGCCGGCCCCGTCGCTGAAATCCAGGTTGATCTCCAGGCCCGCGCCGTCGCCCTTGATGCCGTAGAACTCCAGTACCCGCGCCTCGGCCTCGTTCAGCCAGTAGCCCTTGAGGCCGTTGAGCACGGCGCGGCGGTCGATATTGCCGAGCAGCGAACTCTCGGTCTGGGCGAACACCTGGCGTCCGGCGAAACTGGTGGTTTCGTTGATCCGGTCGACCTCCTGCAGCAGTTGCTGGGCTTCCTGGTCGAGGGCCGCGCGGTCTTGGATGCTGTTGGAGCCGTTCATCGCCTGCAAGCCGAGGTCACGCACGCGCTGCAAGGCCGTGGTCATGCTTTGCAGCGCGCCCTCGGCTACTTGCAGCAGCGATATCCCGTCATTCGCATTGCGCACCGCCACGTTCAGGCCTCGAATCTGCGAGGTCAGACGGTTGGAGATTTGCAGCCCGGCGGCATCGTCCTTCGCGCTGTTGATGCGCTGTCCGGTGGACAGGCGCTGCAGCGAAGTAGTCAGCGCACGGTCGTTGATCTCCAATTGGCGGCGGGCAAACGATGCGGAGACGTTGGTGTTGACCGTCAGCATCCATTCACTCGTCAGGGATCACCGGGCGCAATGCCCGGTATCACAAGCGCTATCGGCCTGGCGCTGGCGAACTTGAGGGGGCTGGTGCGAGTGCTAGGGCTTGAAGGCGCCGATAAAGATCGCCGGGTCGACCCGGGCGTCGTTGAGGCTGACGTTCCAGTGCAGGTGCGGGCCGGTGGCGCGGCCGGTGGCGCCGACCTTGCCCAGTACGCTGCCGCGGGGCAGGGCGTCGCCCGGCTTCACGTCTATGACCGAGAGGTGGCAGAACATGCTGATCAGGCCCTGGCCGTGGTCGACGAAGACCGTCTTGCCGTTGAAGAAATAATCGCCGACCAGTATCACGTTGCCGGCGGCCGGCGCCTGGACCGGTGTGCCGCGATTGGCGGCGAAATCCAGACCCGAGTGCGGGTTGCGTTCCTCGCCATTGAAAAAGCGGCGCAGACCGAAGGGGCTGGAGAGCGGCCCCTTGACCGGCCGGTCCAGCAGCAGATTGCTCTGCTGGCGCGGGCTGAAGGTCCGGTAGGCGCGGTTCTGTTCGGCCAGTTCGCGCTCGATGCGCTTGAGGTTGGTCGGGTTCGGGTTGACCTGCTCGGTGTTCTTCAGGGTGATGCGCTGCTCGACATAGTGCTTGCGGGCGACCTCGAAGCTCAGGCTCTGGCCGCCCTCGAGCTCGATCCGCTGGGTGCCCGGCTGCACTGTCAGGGGAATGCCGACTATGGCGATCCAGCGCGCGCCGTCTTCATGCACCACCAGCAGCGGCTTGCCCTGGTAGCGCGCGCGCGGGGCGCTGGCGGCCGGGCCCAGGTCGAGCACCGCTACGCCGCCGGGCACCGGCTGGTTGAGCAGGCGGCTGATAAAACCCGCGGCAGGGGCGGGCAGGGACAGGCTGAGAACCAACAGGGCGAGCAGCAGGCGCATGGGGTATTCCGGAAATAAGAGTGTCAGCAGGCCGTTGAGCTAGTCCAGCAGCGACAGGGTGGTTGGCTGTATATGGTTGTCCTCGACCCGCACATCCAGCCGGCCTTCGCCGAGCCGGGCGTGCAGGCGCTGACCGGGCTGGGTCTGGACCGCGCTGCGAATGGCCTGGCCGCGCTCGTCCAGCAGGATGCTGTAGCCGCGACCCAGGGTGGCCAGCGGGCTGACGACCTGCAGGGTCTGTACTTGGCTTTGCAGCCTCAGGCGCCGTTCCTTCAGGGCCTCGCGCATGGCCCGCGGCAGGCGCTCGGCCAGGCTGTCCAGGCGCTGGCGCAACAGGGCCAGGCTGCGTTGCGGGTGTTGGCCAGACAGGCGGGTTTCCAGGCGCAGCAGCCGTTCGCGGCGGCTGTTGATCTGGCGCTCGAAGGCCCGGCGCAGGCGCATGTCCAGGTCATCGACGCGCTGGGCTTGCTGGCGCAGGCGTTCGCCGGGGTGGCGCAGACGGCGGCTGAGGTTTTCCAGTTGCTGGCGGTCGCGGCGCAGGCGGTCCTGCAGGCGCAGGATCAGCCGGCGGTGCAGGCCCAGCAGGCGCAAACGCAGGTCGCCGGAGTCCGGCGCCAGCAGTTCGGCGGCGGCGGAGGGGGTGGGCGCGCGCACGTCGGCGGCAAAGTCGCTGATAGAGACATCGGTCTCATGGCCCACCGCGCAGACGATGGGCGTGGCGCAGGCCGCGACGGCGCGCACCACAGCTTCCTCGTTGAAACTCCAGAGGTCTTCCAGGGAGCCGCCGCCGCGGGCCAGGATCAGCGCATCGAAGCCGCGGCCATCGGCCAACTGCAAGGCACGCACGATCTGCGCCGTGGCCTCGCGGCCCTGCACGGCGGTGGGAATCAGGGTCAGCTGGACCTGGGGCGCGCGGCGGCGGAACACACTGATGATGTCGCGAATCACCGCACCGGTGGGCGAGCTGACGATGCCGATGCGTTGGGGGTGGGCCGGCAGCGGCTGCTTGCGCTCGCTGGCGAACAGGCCTTCGGCACCGAGCTTTTCCTTCAGGGCCTCGAAGGCCAGGCGCAGGGCACCATCGCCGGCCGGCTCGACGCTGTCGAGTATCAGCTGGTAGTCGCCGCGGCCCTCGAACAGCGAGACCTTGCCGCGCACCCTGACCGCCAGGCCGTCGCGCAGGGCCTGGCGGACCCGCGCGGCGTTTTGCCGGAACAGGGCGCAGCGCACCTGGGCCTGGCTGTCCTTCAGGGTGAAGTACAGGTGCCCGGATGCCGGTTTGGCCAGGTTGGAGATTTCGCCTTCCACCCAGATGCTGGCGAACACATCCTCCAGCAGCACCCGGGCGCGGCCGTTGAGTTGGCTGACGGTCAGCACCTCGCGGTCGAGGCCCAGTCGTTGAAACGGATCTTTGATCATGGCCGGCATCATAAAGGCTTTGGTGCGCCGGCCAAAGGCCGGTACGGCGATCGCCTGTTAAACTCAGGGCACCTTCCCCTCGATCTGTCCTCGGCCATGACCCTGACCCCGCAGCAAGCGATACTGGTTCCGCAGATTTCCAGCGTTCCCGGCCATGAGGCCAAGGCCCGCCTGATGCTGCGCTGGCTGGTGCAGCGCAACATAGTCGAGGCCCAGGCCAGCACCTGCGGCCGCGGCGGCAATCGCATGGGATATGCCCTGGCGGCGGGCGCGCGGGCGGTGATGACGGAGCCGGCGGATGGCGACTGGACTGGGGTGCTGCCCTTCGGCCGGGCCTGCAACGGCCTGGAAATCGTCACCCGGCGCTGCATCTTCACGCCGGACAGAGGCTTTCTCGAGGAGGCCGGTTGCCCGGGGTGCCGACGGGAAATCGGCAAGGCGCTGTTCGACAGCCTGGAGGAGTGGACGCCCAAGCTCACCGACAACTTCGCCTGTCCCCGATGCGGCTATGAAGACGACATCAACGGCTTCCTGTTCCTGCAGCCCTGCGGTTTCTCCAACCTGGGCTTTATCTTCAACGACTGGGACGCCAGCCACTTCAGCGCCGATTTCCTCGCCGAGTTCGCCGAGCGCCTGGGCCATCCGGTACGCCTGGTGCAGGTGTTGCTCTGAGCACAGGGAGCATTTGTAGGAGCGGTCCATGACCGCGAAATTTGGCTTCGCGGGCAGGGCCCGCTCCTACTGTGCCGTCGCGATCCCGCGGCTCGCCGATATGCATTGAGCAGAGGGGGGCGTGTGGGTATAATGGCGCGCTTCCATTTTCCCGTCCGGGAGCCCCCGCATGCTGCGTATCAGTCAAGAAGCCCTAACCTTCGACGACGTCCTGCTTATACCTGGTTATTCCGATGTTCTGCCGAAAGACGTCAGCCTCAAGACTCGACTGACCCGCGGTATCGAACTGAATATTCCGCTGATCTCCGCGGCCATGGATACCGTGACCGAAGCCCGCCTGGCTATCGCCATGGCCCAGGAAGGCGGCATCGGCATCATCCACAAGAACATGACCATCGAGCAGCAAGCGGTCGAAGTGCGCAAGGTCAAGCGCTACGAGTCCGGTGTGGTCAAGGACCCGATTACCATCGAGGCCGACGCCACGGTGCGTGACCTGTTCGAGCTGACTCGGCAGAACAATATCTCCGGCGTGCCGGTACTGTCCGATGGCGACCTGGTCGGCATCGTGACTTCCCGCGACGTGCGCTTCGAAACCCGGATGGACGCCAAGGTCCGCGACGTGATGACGCCCAAAGAGCGCCTGGTCACCGTGCGCGAAGGCGCCGACAAGCAGGAAGCCCGCGAGCTGCTGCACAAGCACCGGATCGAGCGGGTGCTGATAGTCGATGCCGACTTCAACCTCAAGGGCATGATGACGGTCAACGACATCGAAAAAGCCAAGGCCTACCCGTTGGCCAGCAAGGACGACCAGGGTCGCCTGCGCGTCGGCGCCGCGGTCGGCACCGGCCTGGACACCGGCGACCGGGTTGCCGCGCTGGTTGCCGCCGGGGTTGACGTGGTGGTGGTCGACACCGCCCACGGCCACTCCAAGGGTGTGATCGACCGCGTGCGCTGGGTCAAGCAGAACTTCCCCGAGGTTCAGGTGATCGGCGGCAATATCGCCACCGGTGCCGCAGCCCTGGCCCTGGTCGAGGCCGGTGCCGATGCGGTCAAGGTCGGCATAGGTCCGGGCTCGATCTGCACCACGCGCATAGTCGCGGGTGTCGGCGTGCCGCAGATATCCGCCATCGCCAACGTCTCCGCAGCGCTGCAGGGTTCGGGCGTGCCGATGATCGCCGATGGCGGTATCCGCTTCTCCGGCGACCTGTCCAAGGCCATAGTGGCCGGCGCTTCCTGCGTGATGATGGGTTCGATGTTCGCCGGTACCGAAGAGGCGCCGGGCGAGGTCGAGCTGTTCCAGGGGCGGTCCTACAAGGCCTACCGTGGTATGGGTTCGCTGGGCGCCATGGCCCAGACCCAGGGCTCGTCCGATCGTTACTTCCAGGACTCCTCCGCCGGTGCCGAAAAGCTGGTGCCCGAAGGCATCGAAGGCCGCGTGCCTTATAAAGGCCCGCTGGCCGCAATCATCCATCAACTGATGGGTGGCCTGCGGGCGTCCATGGGCTACACCGGTTGCGCGACCGTCGAAGAGATGCGCAGCAAGCCGGAGTTCGTGCGCATCACCGGTGCCGGCATGGCCGAGTCCCATGTGCACGATGTGCAGATCACCAAAGAGGCGCCGAACTATCGGGTGGGTTGAACCCACAGCTTCAAGCGGCAAGCCACACGCCAAGGCGCTCTGGCTGCCGCTCTGCTCCCTATAACTTGCAGCTTGCGGCTTGAGGCTTGCAGCTGCCTCGCAGAGGCACCCCATGGCTCATCACGACATCCACGCCCACCGCATCCTGATCCTCGACTTCGGCTCCCAGTACACCCAGCTGATCGCCCGCCGCGTGCGTGAGATCGGCGTGTACTGCGAGCTGCACCCGTTCGATATGGATGACGATGCGATCCGCGCTTTCGCGCCGCGCGGCATCATCCTCGCCGGAGGCCCGGAGTCGGTGCATGAAGCGGACAGCCCGCGCGCGCCCAAGGCGGTGTTCGACCTCGGCGTGCCGGTCTTCGGCATCTGCTACGGCATGCAGACCATGGCCGAACAGCTGGGCGGCAAGGTCGAAGGTTCCGACCTGCGTGAATTCGGCTACGCCCGGGTCGACGTGGTCGGCAAGGCCCGCCTGCTCGATGGCATCGAGGACCATGTGGACACCGACGGGGTGCTCGGCCTCGACGTGTGGATGAGCCATGGCGACAAGGTCACCGCGCTGCCGGCTGGTTTCCATATCCTGGCCAGCACCCCGAACTGCCCGATCGCCGCCATGGCCGACGATCACCGCGGCTACTACGGCGTGCAGTTCCACCCGGAAGTCACCCACACCAAGCAGGGCGGGCGCATCCTCTCGCGCTTCATCCTCGACATCTGCGGCTGCGAAGCGCTGTGGACCGCATCCAACATAGTCGAAGACGCCATCGCCAATGTGCGTGCCCAGGTCGGCAGCGCCAATGTGCTGCTGGGCCTGTCCGGCGGCGTGGACTCCTCGGTGGTCGCGGCGCTGCTGCACAAGGCCATCGGTTCGCAGCTGACCTGCGTGTTCGTCGACAACGGCCTGCTGCGCCTGCACGAAGGCGAGCAGGTGATGGCCATGTTCGCCGAGAACATGGGCGTCAAGGTGATCCGTGCCAATGCCGAAGAGCAGTTCCTCGGCAACCTGGAAGGCGAGGCCGACCCGGAGAAGAAGCGCAAGATCATCGGTCGCACCTTTATCGACGTGTTCGATGCCGAAGCCTCGAAGCTGGATAACATCAAGTTCCTGGCCCAGGGCACCATCTACCCGGACGTGATCGAATCGGCCGGTGCCAAGAGCGGCAAGGCCCATGTGATTAAGTCGCACCACAACGTCGGCGGCCTGCCGGAGGAAATGAACCTCAAGCTGGTCGAGCCGCTGCGCGAACTGTTCAAGGACGAAGTGCGCCGCCTCGGCCTGGAACTGGGCTTGCCCTACGACATGGTCTACCGCCACCCCTTCCCGGGCCCTGGCCTGGGTGTGCGCATCCTCGGCGAAGTGAAAAAGGACTACGCCGACCTGCTGCGCCGTGCCGACCATATCTTCATCGAAGAGCTGCGCAAGGCCGACTGGTACCACAAGGTCAGCCAGGCCTTCGTGGTCTTCCAGCCGGTCAAGTCCGTGGGTGTGGTCGGTGACGGCCGTCGCTACGCCTGGGTGGTCGCCCTGCGTGCCGTGGAAACCATCGACTTTATGACCGCGCGATGGGCGCACCTGCCCTACGAGCTGCTGGAGACCGTCAGCGGCCGCATCATCAACGAAATCGAAGGCATCTCCCGCGTCACCTACGACGTCTCGAGCAAGCCGCCAGCGACCATCGAGTGGGAATGATTTAGGGGCCTTCGGGGCCTATCGACCGGCACGTAGGATGGGTGGGGCCGCCTAGGTTGAGCGCAGCGATACCCATGCGGCTGTTACGGTCTCCGTAGAAGCGAAAAAGCCCGGCATCCGCCGGGCTTTTTTACACCTGGAGCATCAACTTGCGTTTGCCCGTCGTCACGACCTCGGCGCTTTCGTAGGGTGGCGTTAGCCGCGCAGAAAGCCGCTCCGACAAACCATGCAGTGGCCGCCGCGCGGCGTAACCCACGCGGACGGGCGCCCGGATGCAGGCGGATTTCCGTGAAGTACGTAGGATGGGTTGAGCGCAGCGATACCCATGCGGGTGCTAGAGCTTAGGTCGGGTTAGCGCAGCGTAACCCGACGTGGTTGCTGCGACCTTCGCTTGGCTATGCTGGCACACTGGATTATGCTCGGCCAACGCAAGGGAATGTCAGCCAACCCCGCCTATCCGGCAAGAACCGCCGCCATTCCCCTGTCTATCCATGCCCATCAATCGTCAGCCCCGTTGTACGCAGGGGAGGGCGGTAGCCTGTCTGATCTGCGCGGTCGCTACCCCAGAGGGCTCTGTACCCCGGCAAAGGCTTGGCCCAGTACATGGGTATAGATCTGCGTGGTACTCACATCGGCATGACCCAGCAGAGTCTGCACGGTGCGAATATCACTGCCACGCCTGAACAGTTCGGTGGCAAAAGTATGTCTGAAGGTATGGCAACTGGCGGGCTTGCCCACGCACGAGCGACGCAAAGCCTGCTTGACCGCTTTCTGGATGGAGGTCACATGAATGTGATGGCGCACGATCTGGCCATCTTCGTCCGGACACAGGCTGGTGGAGGGAAACAGCCATTGCCATTCGAACGAACGCGACGCGCTCGGGTACTTGCGGCGCAGCGCAAACGGCAGGCTGACCGGTGCCTGGTAGAAGCGTTCATGGCTTTTCCAGGCCTGGAAGATGCCTTGCTTGCGCTCCAGCAAACAGCCGATCAGGGACGCGGGCAACAAGGTGGTGCGGTCCTTGCCACCCTTACCGTCATGCACGGTGATTACCTGCCGGTCGAAATCGAGGTCCTTGACCCGCAGGCGCGCCGCCTCGACCACCCTCAGCCCGGCGCCATACATCAGCGAGGCCATCAAGCCGTAGGGCGGTGCGAGCAAGGCGATGATTTTGGTGGCTTCGGCATGGGTGAACACCGTGGGAATACGGCTGGGCCGACTGGCCCTGACCGTTTCACCGATGTCGCCCAAAGGTTTTTCCAGCACCCGGTTGTA
>DATDTH010000317.1:0-6910 GCA_035290985.1 Pseudomonas sp.
GACGGCCACTGGGTGCTCAACGGCGCCAAGCAGTTCGTGACCAACGGCAAGCGTGCCAAGCTGGCGATCGTCTTCGCCGTGACCGACCCGGAGCTGGGCAAGAAGGGCCTGTCGGCCTTCCTGGTCCCGACCGAGACCCCGGGCTTCACTGTCGACCGCAGCGAACACAAGATGGGCATCCGCGCCTCCGACACCTGCGCCATCACCCTGAGCGACTGCCGGATTCCCCAGGAGAACCTGCTGGGCGAGCGCGGCAAGGGCCTCTCCATCGCCCTGTCCAACCTGGAAGGCGGGCGCATCGGCATCGCCGCCCAGGCCCTGGGCATCGCCCGCGCGGCCTTCGACGCCGCCCTGGGTTATTCCCGCGAGCGAATTCAGTTCGGCAAACCGATCGCCGAACACCAGAGCATCGCCAACCTGCTCGCCGACATGCACACCCAGCTGAATGCCGCGCGCCTGCTGATCCTGCACGCCGCGCGCCTGCGCACCGCCGGCCACCCCTGCCTGTCGGAAGCCTCCCAGGCCAAGCTATTCGCCTCGGAAATGGCCGAGCGGGTCTGCTCCAAGGCCCTGCAGATCCACGGCGGCTACGGCTACCTGGAGGACTACCCGGTGGAGCGCTACTACCGCGACGCGCGCATCACCCAGATCTACGAAGGTTCCAGCGAGATCCAGCGCCTGCTGATCGCCCGCGAGCTGGTCAACTACCCGCTGTAAGTACCTGCTGCGAGGATAATCGGGGCGAGTTTCGTATGCCTTTCGTAGATACCGTCTTGCTGTGCATGAAGCAACCTCGCAATAAACGCGGGTTGCACCCGCCCTTCGAAAAGCGCTTCCCGTCAGCTAGCAGGCTCATAGGGTGCTACGCCGTACAAGTAGGGTGTACTCGCCGAAGGCAGTACACCACAGGGCGACCAATGAGGCATGCAGGCCGTGGCCAAAAGCGATGGACTGTCGCTGAACTACGCGCCGAGCCCACAAGTTGGTGGGCTGTCGCAAACTACGCGCCGAGACCACCCTACATCCTCGCTCATCCTCGCTCATCCTCGCTGCACAGGAGCCTTGCGCGCCGAGAATCAAGACGGTATCTACCAGAGCAGGCACATTCGCTTTTCGTAGGTGAGGCAATAGAAGAGGCCGCATCAACCACACTTGGGTAACCTGCTTACGTGCTATTGATCACCGCAGTGAGGCTTGTTTGTTCCGCGTGGCGAGTATCATCGAAGACCTGTCGCTTTCTTGACGGCTGATGTCTTCTCGTAGTAGAAAAGCCCTATCTCTTCTAAGCGTTACGCGACAGGACAGGGAAAACCATGCAGGGAATGCAGACTTTAATAATCATGCCAAATATGAATACCGCTGTACGCCTTTGCCGGACAGTGCTCCATGGCTGCGCGTTGAACTGCGGCCATGAATTCAGTTGGTCGACGAATTCAGGCCGCACCTAACGCTCAGTAACACATCATCTGATTACGCGCGAAAGAACAAACTGCTGCGCCCTAGCATTGAGCGATGACCCTTTGGTGGAAACCTACAACGATTAGCTCAAGGCCAAAGTGGCCACCACACTCATAACCAAACAACCTCAACAATTCACCGAGACGACCAAGGAGGAATGTCTCAAACAAAACAATCTCCGAAAAAACCAAGCGGCTCATTTTCTTTTGCGAAACGATGCCCTTTTAAAAGCTCTAATTTACGGTGAATCATGGAAGATCAAGCAATTCTGACCGAGATAAAAAATTGGTTTAACAGTTGCCTAGGATGTGCGGCAGGTAGGCGAGAGTTTAGTAAAAATCGCTACATGCTCGCCATTGCCCGCACTACAGAAGATGTCCAACGTTGTTTTGACGCCTATGTCATGGCCCTTGAGGCTCGAGAGTCAGTAGCTTGTTTGGTGATCTGTCCCCCAGCTGCTGACGAGCAGAAAACCCACGGCGTAGCCCAGGAAGTTCGCCGCTTGGCGGCCCTGTTCAGTCCGCTGGCGGAGCTTTCTGCCGAGGAGCTTGCCACTGGCTGCGCACTGAATAAAAAGCTCTATCTGACATGTCCCGTCACCAACACCAAAGTGCTGTTTGAAGACTTCGATGCAGTAGCTTTCTGTCCGCAATCAGACAACCTTGGAGACGAGCTTTATGACCCCTTGATGTCCACACCGATATCAGCGGTCAATTTCAATTCTGATATCTATGCCTTTTCGATGTTCTGTCGCGACATGAGTCTGCAAAAATTCAAGCGTGAAGTATTCGAGCTATCCACGCAAGAGCGCGGCCAGTTGTATGAAGCCGTCTTGCATGGCTGGCAGCGCATTGCCGAGAAAACCATCGGCAATTACATCGATATGACTAACGTCGAGAAATGTCCCGTCTACCTGCATGACAACAATAAATACTGGTTCGCGAACCATCAGGATCCAGCCTTCGCCGAGTCAGTGAAAGAACTGTACCGGCATGACATGCCTCTGATTTACGTGCCCAAAATTTTCTGTGAATGGGAACAGTATTTCGCTACCGGACGAGTTCCTGACTTCAGCGAAACAGCCACGCCAGGTAGTCAGTCCTCTGGTGAGCATCTATGCACGGAGCAGAATAAATTTGAAATAAGTCAGGACGCGAACTTCTCAGGGAAATTGGTTTTCATCGGTTTCGGCTCGATAGCCAAGGCAACCATCGCGCTGCTAGCCAAAGAGCGCAGAATCAACTATTCGTCGATTATGGTAATCGCCCCTGACATCCAGCAACGCCAATGGTTTGTCGATATGGGCGTGGCTTTCATTGCGCAGGCACTGACCGCCGACAATCTTGAGAGCGTGCTTGGGCGTGTGATTCAAGCAGGGGACTTCGTGGTCAACCTGTCGGTCAATGTGAGCAGCGCCGAGCTGATTCGCTTCTCCCATGCACAGGGCGCGCTCTATCTCGATACCTGTATAGAACCCTGGGAAGGCACCTACGACGCACCTGGTCTATCTACCTCGCAGCGCTCTAACTACGCCCTTCGAGAGCAGTTGTTGACTCTAGGGGCCGAGCTGGGGGCAGGACCTACAGCGGTGGTGGCCCACGGCGCCAACCCCGGTCTAATCTCGCACTTCGTCAAGTCGGCGTTACTGGAGTTAGCCGAGAAGTTACAGATCACGCCGCCACAATCGCCAGAGGGGGTAGCCTGGGGCGAGCTGGCGATGGCCCTGAACGTCAAGGTGATTCATATCGCCGAACGCGACACCCAGCGCTCGGAGAAAATCAAGGCCGACGGTGAGTTCGTAAATACCTGGTCAGTCGACGGTTTTATCAGCGAGGCAGGACAGCCGGCCGAACTGGGTTGGGGCTCACATGAAAAAACCTGGCCGCCCTTTGCGCGGCACCATCAGTCTGGCTCGAACAACGCCATCTACTTAGAGCGTCCCGGCGCCTCGGTGTCGGTCAAGACATGGACTCCCAATGGAGGGCCATGTCTGGGCTTGCTGATCACCCACAACGAAGCCATCTCCATCCCTGATTATCTGACGGTCAGGGAGAACGACACGCTGTTATATCGCCCCACTGTGCACTACGCCTATCACCCTTGCGACGATGCTCTTCTCTCCGTGCATGAATACATCGGGCGCGGTTGGCAACCGCAGGACAGCAAACGGATCATGAACGAGGAAATCGCTCCTGGCGGCGTCGATGCCTTGGGGGTGCTACTCATGGGCCACGATCTGAACGCCTATTGGTACGGCTCCATTCTTAGTATTGACGAGGCGCGGCAGATAGCGTCATTCAATACCGCCACCAGCCTACAGGTCGCTGCGGGCGTGTACTCGGGGATTGTTTGGGCCATCGAGAACCCTAATCGCGGTGTCGTCGAGCCAGAGCAGATGGATCACCATCGAGTGCTGGAAATTGCAAGACCCTTTCTCGGCAGATTGGAAGGAATTCAGACTGACTGGACACCGCTCGCCAGCACAAACGCACTATTCCACAAGCCTGAGGGTGAGTTCTGCCCATGGCAGTTCGAGCATTTCACCGCAGTCTAGATAAGGTCAGCAGCACTATGGAAAATTCAAGCATTCAGTACACCGACAAACAACGTTGGTTTGCCCTGACCAGGATAAATACCCTGTCTGTGCTATCGCAGATCGTTCAGATCGGCACCATTACCCCTCTACTTTCGTTATCGCTGGAGCAGAAAGGGGTAGAAGCGGCAAAAATCGGAGTAATTGTCAGCGCGTCGTGGATTGCGATCCTCATGCTGTACAAGATCATCCCTCGCTTGCTAGGCCACCTGGGGCTGGTTGGGGCCAATATTCTCAGCACGACTCTGACCATTGCGGCATTGATCGGCATGACGCTGACCAGCCACTTAGTGCTTATCTTTGCGCTGAACTTCCTGCTGGGCATTGGCCTGATACTGCGTTGGATCGCCTGCGATACATGGATCGTCTCTGTCGCATCCCAAAGCGAGCGAGGCCGGGCCATTGGCGTACACGAAACGCTGATGGGCCTGGGTATCGCCATTGGTCCATTGTTGCTCGTGATGTTCGGGGTCGACAGCGCATTCCCCTACTATGCTTGCGCAGCCATAGTGTTGGTGTCCGGTGGACTGGCCCTGACTTTGAAGGGGCACGACTCTCAGCCGCAAACGCCAATGGAGAAGCACCACGGCAAATTGTTCAGCGTGATTCCGGTGGCCTTGTGCGGCGCCTTTATCGCTGGTTTTTCTGAAACTTCGTCGGTGTCCTTTCTCGCCGCTTACAGCCTTTCGGCTGGTTATCTGTTAACTGCCGCGACCCTACTGATATCTGTGTTTGGCGTGGGCGGAACCGTGCTGCAGTTGCCGATCGGCTGGATGGCAGATCGAAGTTCCCATAAAACCGGTCAACTGGTCTGCGGCCTAATCCTACTAGTGGGCACCGTCGCCATACCCTTCAGTCAGCCATTTCCCTGGCTAGCCACCCTCGTCGTGTTTCTCTGGGGCGGCGCTATCGGCGGCATGAACACGCTAGCGGTCATTGAGGCAGGAGACCGCGTCGCCGAGCATCAGGTGTCTACAGCCATGACTGCCATTGCCATGTTTTATACTCTAGGCAGCGTATTGGGTCCGATCGCCACGGGAGCTGCCGTTTCTTATGTAAGCCCACATGGACTGATGATATCCATAGGCATGGTTGGTGCTTTCTTTGTGGTGCTGTTGGGCAAAAAGGGTCGGAGTGATTAAAAATTAATCACTCCGACCCCTTTCAAGACCTGGCGCGCGCCGTTGCGATGCCCTGCTGCGCGGCCCAAAGGCCGATGTCTTCCTTGCGAATCGCGGCGGCCATCAGCTCGGGAAACTGATCGGGGCTGCAGGCGAATGACGGCACGCCGAGGGCGGCAAGCTTGGCGGCCAGCTCGGCATCGTAGAACGGCCGCCCCTCATCGCTGAGCGCCAACAGGGTGATGACCTGAACACCCGATTCCACCAGTTCGGCGGCCCGTTGCAGGAGGTTCTTCTCCACGCCGCCTTCGTAGAGGTCGGAAATCAGCACCATGATGGTGTTGCGCGGCTCGCGGATCAGGCTCTGGCAGTAGCCGACCGCGCGGTTGATATCGGTGCCGCCGCCCAGTTGCACGCCGAACAGCAGGTCCACCGGATCGTCCAATTGCTCGGTCATGTCCACCACGGCGGTATCGAAGACCACCAGGTGAGTCTTGACCGCGGGTAACGACGCCATGACCGCGCCGAAAATGCTCGAATAGACCACCGACGCGGCCATCGAGCCGCTCTGGTCGATGCACAGGATAATGTCGCGCTGGCTGCGCCGCGCCTTGCGGCCATAACCGATCAGGGTCTGCGGCACTATGGTTCGATACTCTTCCTGCCAGTGACGCAGGTTGGCGCGGATGGTGCGGTTCCAGTCGATCTCGGCATGGCGGGGGCGGCTGTTGCGCACCGCCCGGTTGAGCGCCCCGCTCACGGCGCTGCGCATCGGCTCCTCCAGTCGCCGCATCAAGTCGTCGACCACCTTGCGCACCACCTGACGGGCGGTGTCCTTGGTTTCCGCTGGAATGATGCCAGACAGCGAAACCAGCGACGCCACCAGATGCACGTCCGCCTGGACCGATTCGAGCAGCTCGGGCTGCAGCAGCATGCTCTTGAGGTTCAGGCGTTCCAGGGCATCCCTCTGCATCACCTGGACGACCTGGCTTGGGAAGTACTTGCGGATGTCGCCGAGCCAGCGCGCGACCTTGGGCGAGGACTTGCCGCTGCCGCCGCGACGAAGGCCAACGGGGCCGTCGGGATCGTAGAGCGCGGTCAGGGCAGCGTCGATATGCTGCTGGGTAGCGTCCAGGCCGCAGTCGCCCAGGCTCTGCGCCGCCGCTTCGCCGAGCACCAGGCGCCAGCGCTGCAGGCGAGCGCGCTCGGCTTCGTCCAACCGATGGTCATTGTTCGGGTTCAAGAGGTCGCTCCCTCGTGGGTCAGGCCCAGCAGCCGACTGAGCAGTGACACGGGGCGAGCCGCCCGCTGGGCGTCCCATCGTGCCGCCACCCGCTCGGGCAAGGCGGCGGCCACCGGCCGGCGAGCGCGCTCCCCCAGCTCGCGGCGTTCGGCCGGAGAAAAAATACTGAAGGTGCGGCGCAGCAGCGCCACGATACGTTCGAAGTGATCGTCGCTCAGCGCCGTGATCCAGCCGTCGACCATCGTCCATAACCGCGGATCGTGCATCAGGATCAACGCGCTCTGGTCGAGGAAGCCCTCCAGCCAGGCGGCTGCGGCAGCCGGCTCCACGCTGCGGGACAAGGCCAGGTTCATGCGCACCGCGCAGGCCTCGACATCATCGGCCCCGGCATCGAACAGCAGGCGCGCGGCCTGCCCGCAGAGCAGGCCATGGCTGGCTCCGAAAACGGCCAGCCGCGCGAGTGCCTGCTGCCAGTCCTGGCTGCGCGCCGGGTCG
>DATDTH010000318.1:0-4092 GCA_035290985.1 Pseudomonas sp.
CCCGTGGCCGGGTCCACCATCACCAAACGCGCACTGTAATTGCCGGCGGGAAACCAGGCCGGAACGTTGAAGGTTTTCAGCTCGCTAAAACTGCTACCGGCCGCCACCGTCAAGCTGAACGGCATCGAGCCGACCGCCTGACTCAAGGAGACGCTGGAAAAACTGCCCGCCGGGCCCAACAGCCGAATCGACGAACTCTTGCCGCCAGCCCCCGCTGCCCTGCAAACCGAGTAAAGGTGAGGCCGCTGGACGCTTACAGACAGACTTTTCGTAAAACGCTCTAGAAACAAAAAGCGGGCACCGCTGATCATATTTGAAACCCAGAATGCACTTTTTTAGGTACAGTTCGATTTATGAGCGATATCCCCCTCGTTCTCGGCGTCAAATTCTTCCGTACCGAGGCGGGAAATGAGCCCGTCCGGGAATGGCTGACCGCGCTTGCCCGAGAGCAGCGGCGAATGGTTGGCACCGATATCAAGACCGTCCAACTGGGCTGGCCTATCGGAATGCCGGTGGTTCGTAAGCTCGACCATGGGCTGTGGGAGGTCAGAACGGATCTCGGTGACAGCATTGCACGGGTCATATTCACAGTGGTCGACGCTGAAATGGTGTTGCTACATGGCTTCATCAAAAAGAGCCAGAAAACCCCGCACGTTGATTTGAGAACAGCCAAACAGCGCAAATCCAGACTTTGAGGTGCCCCCATGAACCCGCACATAGGCTCCGATTTCGACGATTTCCTCACTGAGCAGGGTCTAACCGAAGAGGTTTCCGCCACTGCACTCAAACGCGTCATCGCCTGGCAGATCTCAGAAGCGATGAAGGCGCAGCACATCAGCAAGAAGACCCTGGCTGAGCGTATGCACACCAGTCGTACCGTCGTGGATCGCGCGCTCGATCAAAACGATGCGGGCATGACCCTTGCCACCTTGGCCAGCGCGGCTCGCGCATTAGGTCAGCGTGTAGAAGTTCGATTGGTTCCCGATACCACTCACGCCTGACAATCTGCCCCCCCGGATCAATGGTTAACGCCGGATTGTTAAAGATCCATGGCTTCAACGCCAAAACTAGCATCATCACGATTCCAACCAATCGTACTCAGCTCGACGTTTGGCGCGCGCGCCCCCCATCGCGCGGGTCTGACGCACCCCGGGCTTTTCAGTACAATCGCGGCTTTTGCGATTTTTACGAGAAGCCAAGCCTCCGATGATCGAACCCAAGCGCGTATTGCGGGCCCTCGCCGAACACTGGACCTTGCTCGAGCCGCTGTGCGAGCACTTCGACCAGGGCACCCTGAGCCTGGCGGAGTTGCGCCTGCAGCTGGCGGCCCAGCTGGCCACCCCCCAGGACGTGACCACCCTGCTCGACCAATGGATCCGCCTGGATATCCTGGTGCCGGTGGCCAAGAGTCCGAACCGTTTCGAGCTCAACGCGCAGATCCACGACTTTCTCGCCTACCTGCGCCGCGAGCACCGCCTGGGCCTGTGCCTGGAAATCGAAGCCTACCTGCGCCACCTGGAGCGCCTGGCCGGGCATATCCAGGACGCCTTCGAGATCCGCGACGCCAACGACCTGGCCCGGCAGTTGCGCCTGCTGGACATGCGCGTGCGCGACGTGCTGAAGAAGCTGGCCAACGACGAACAGGCCCTGGTCGGCGTGGCCGAGCGGGCCAAGACCAGCGACCGGCAGATCCCCCTGCGCCAGCGCTATGCCGAGGTGCTGGCGACCTGGGACGAGTACGTCGAGCCGATGATCCAGCTGGTCAACGCCGACGGCGCCTTCGAGCAGGGCGTCACCCGGGTGGAGCAGGTGCTGCTGCGCCTGATGAGCGAACAGCAGCGCCTCGGCCAACTGGTCGACGACGACCTGCTGCTGCGCACCCACGCGCGCATCCTGGAGATGCAGACCACCGCCCAGCTGACCCTGCGCCGCGCCCGCGAGCTGCTGCTGCCCCTGCGCGAGGAAGCACGCCGGCACAACGCCGTGACCCGTGGCGCCGCCCTGGCCCTGGCCGCCATCCGCCGCAAGGGCCTGGACGCCGTGCCCCAGGCCACCCTGGCGCTGTTCACCCGGCCGCAAAGCGCCTTTCTCGGCAGCGCCAGCCAGGTCGAGGCCTATGTCTACGCCCTGGCGCGCTTCGAGGCCAAGCCCAAGCAGTTCCCCAAAGCCAGCGGTACCCGCAAGAACGAGCTGCCCCGGGCGCCGCGCACCGCGCGGGAAATGCTCGAGCGCTGCGAACAGGCCCTGCCCCTGCCGGACCTGATGACCTGGCTGCTGGAGCAGGAACCGGAAGGCGCGACCGACGAAGTGCTCTACTGGTTTTCCCGCCTGTCCCGCGACAGCCGCTTCCAGCGCGAACGCCTGGTGCGCCGCGAGTACCTGACCGCGGAGCATCGGGTCAGCCTGAGTTCCTTTGCCCTGGTGGGCCAGGCCAATGGGTAAGCCGCCCTGCAAGCCGCCATTGGCGGGTTGCACCCGCCCTACACGCTGCCCCCCTACAAAAAACGCCTGCGAGCCCCGTGCATGACTATCGACCTGAAAGAACTGACCCAGCTGGCGCCGATCTTCCGCGAGCTGTTCAAGGGCTACCACATCAGTCGCCGCGACGCCGAGCTCTACAGCCAGCTGTCCAACCTGCAGGATCCCTACCGGACCCTGTTCAAGGCCCTGGGTTTCGAGCTGGTCTGCGATAGCCGCGGCTTCTATTACTTCGTGCCGGAACAGAGCGGCGCCCAGGTGAACAAGACCGCCCAGCGCCTGGCGTTGTTCACCTTTATCCTGGTCGAGCACCTCGCCGACCAGGGCCGCGACCCGCTGGCCGTGCTCGACGGCGGCAGCCTGGGCCGCGACGAGCTGCCGCCGCTGCTGGAAAAATACCGTGACCTGTTCCTCCAGGCCGAGGTGCAGACCCAGGAGGAACTGGAAGAGAAGGTCATGCGGCGCATGGGCCAATTGGGCTTCGCCAACGAGGAAAACGGCGTCTACCGCTTCCTGCCGCCGATGCACCGCTTCCTCGATGTCTGCCTGTCCGTGCAGCAGGACCGCGACCTGGCCGCCAGCCTGCACAGCGCCCTGCCGCTGCCCTTGCCGGTGCTGCTCGATGACGACAGCGGCGATGAGGTCCTGCTGATCGAGGCCGACGACGGCCTGGAGACCGCGGAAGAATCCGAAGAACAAGCGCTGGCCCGAGCCCTGGCCGAAGAACGCGCCCTGCAGGAGATCGATGCATGAGCCAGGAACGCTACGGCATCCGCCGCTTCGCCTTGCTGAATACCGCCGGTTACAGCCTCGGCCTGTTCCCCCTGGAACACCCGCTGTCGGTGTACGGCGCCAACAACCTGGGCAAGAGCGCCTCGATCAACGCCCTGCAGTTCCCAATCCTGGCGCGCATGTCGGACATGAGCTTCGGCAAGTACAGCCTGGAGCAGTCGCGCAAGTTCTACTTCGCCAGCGACACCAGCTACATCCTGGTCGAAGTCGCCCTGCCCCACGGCCCCCATGTGATAGGCGTGGCCGGACGCGGCCCGGGCGGCGGTTTCGGTCACCAGTTCTTCGCCTATGCCGGCGCCCTGGACCTGGCCCATTACCAGAAGAACGGCACCTGCCTGCGCCAGCGCGAGCTGTTCGCCAACCTGGAGCGGGAGAACCTCAAGGCCTACGAACTCAAGCCCGAGGAGCTACGGCGTCTGCTGGTCGGCGGCCATACCTCGATCCCCCTGGACCTGACCTTGATCCCGCTGCGCTCCACCAGCGAACAGAGCCTGAAGACCTTCCGCGCCCTGTTCATCAACCTGCTGCACATGCGCGAGATCACCGCGGCCAAGCTCAAGCAGCTGTTTCTCGATGCCTTCGAGCACAGCCTGCGCTCTGGCAGCGTCGACTATATCGCCGCCTGCGAAGAGGCCTTCCGCGATGTGCGGCGCATGGAGCAGGATTACCAGTCCCTGGTCGCCGCCGGCCCGCTGGTCGAGGCCCTGGCCGCCGGCGTGACCCAGCGCGAGGCCCTGCGCGGCAAGCTGCACCGCATCTCGCCGCGGCTCGACAGCCTGCTCGGCACCTGGCAGGACTACAGCGGCGCGCGCCGCGAGGAAC
>DATDTH010000319.1:0-3474 GCA_035290985.1 Pseudomonas sp.
ACCAAGCCCGCCCCCCCTTCCCGCCCTTTACCCAGGAAACCGCCGCGCAGAAAGTGCGCCTGGCCGAAGACGGCTGGAACAGCCGCGATCCCGAGCGCGTGGCCCTGGCCTATACGCTCGACAGCCGCTGGCGTAATCGCAGCGAGTTCCCGGTCGGCCGTGAGCAGATCTGCGCGTTTCTCGCCAGCAAGTGGCAGCGCGAGCAGGACTATCGGCTGATCAAGGAACTCTGGGCCCACGCCGGCAACCGCATCGCCGTGCGCTTCGCCTACGAATGGCGCGATGCCGCAGGCCAGTGGTTTCGCAGCTACGGCAACGAGAACTGGGAGTTTGACGACCAGGGCCTGATGCAACTGCGCTTCGCCAGCATCAACGACCTGGCCATCAGCGAGGCCGAGCGCAAGTTCCATTGGCCCCAGGGCCGGCGTCCCGATGATCACCCGGGCTTGAGCGCGCTGGGCCTGTAAGCCGGGCCGCGAACCGGATAAAAAAGGTAAAAATGGCAGTTGCCGATATGCCCGCGGCGCACCGCGCCACGGTCATAGTCGGGCGCCGGTCCGATCGTCTAGATTGGTCACTGGCGCATGTGCGCCCGCAGAACAATAACAAGTGCGAGCCCCATGACCCACGCCGACCTTATCACCCTTCCCCGCCTGCTGACGCGCCTGCCCGCCACCCTCGCCCGCGTGCCGCGCATGTTGCGAGGACTGTATTACGCCGGCCTGCGCAACCGCGAGAAACCCCTGTCCCTGGCCTGGGCCCTGGAGCGCGCCGCCGCGCGCCACCCCGATCGGCCCGCGGTACTGGAACGGGAACGCCGCCTGACCTACGCCCAGTTCAACGCCTGGGCCAATCGCCTGGCACGCGGCTTTCAGGGTGAGGGGGTACGCCACGGCAGCGTGGTGGCAGTGATGCTGGAAAACCGCATCGAGGTGCTGCTGGTGCTGGCGGCCCTGACCAAGCTCGGCGCGGTCGGCGCCCTGGTCAACACCACCCAGCGCGGCCAGGTCCTGGTGCACAGCCTGAACCTGGTCGATCCCAGCCATTTCGTCATAGGCGAGGAACTGCGCCTGGCCTTCGAGGCGGTGCGCGAGCAGGTGCGCAATGCCAACGACCGGTGCTACTGGGTGGCCGACAGCCTCCCCGAGGCGGTGCCCGCGGGCTGGCACGACCTGATGGCCCTGGCCCGGGACCAGGCCGCCGAGAACCTGCCCGACAGCAGCCGGGTCAAGCTCAAGGACCCCTGTTTCCTGATCTACACCTCCGGCACCACCGGCCTGCCGAAAGCCTCGATCATGAGCCATGGCAAATGGATCAAGGCCTATGGCGGCTTCGGCCATTCCGGCCTGGCGCTCAAGCACAGCGACGTGCTCTACCTGACCCTGCCCTGCTATCACAACAACGCGGTGACCGTCTGCTGGAGCGCGGCCCTGGCCGGCGGCGCCGCCATCGCCCTGCGCCGGCGCTTTTCCGCCAGCGCCTTCTGGAAGGACGTCCAGCACTACCAGGCCACCTGCTTCGGCTATATCGGCGAGCTCTGCCGCTACCTGCTCAATCAGCCACCCTGCGCGGAGGAGCGCGGCAACAGCCTGACCTGCATGATCGGCAACGGCCTGCGCCCCTCGATCTGGGGCGAGTTCAAGCAGCGTTTCGGTATCGAGCGGATCACCGAGTTCTACGCCTCCAGTGAGGGCAATATCGGCTTCACCAATGTGTTCAATTTCGACAATACCGTGGGTTACTCCCCCGCCACCTTCGCCATCGTCCGCTATGACCTGGAGAACGACCGGCCGCTGCGCAACGCCAGGAACCAGATGGAGAAGGTCAAGAAAGGCGAAGCCGGTTTACTGATCAGCGAGATCAGCCCGAAATGGCCCTTCGACGGCTACACCGACCCGGCGAAAAGCGAGGCGGTGATACTGCGCGACGTGTTCAAGCGCGGCGACGCCTGGTTCAACAGCGGCGACCTGATGCGCGACATCGGCTTCAAGCACAGCCAGTTCGTCGACCGCCTGGGCGACACCTTCCGCTGGAAGGGCGAGAACGTCTCCACCACCGAGGTGGAGAATGCCCTAGGGGCTTACCCCGGGGTGGCGGATGCGGTGGTCTATGGCGTGGAGATCCCGGACACCAACGGCCGCTGCGGCATGGCCGCGCTGCGCCTGGCGCCGGGCAGCGAGTTTGACTGGAACGGCCTGGCCGCCCACCTGGATCGCAGCTTGCCGGCCTATGCCAGCCCGCTGTTCCTGCGCCTGCTGCAGGAAGTCGAAACCACCGGCACCTTCAAATACAAGAAGACCGAACTCAAGCGCCAAGCCTACGACCCCGCCCAGGTCGAGGGCGGCTTATGGGTCCGCCTGGCCGGCAGCGCCGGGTTCCAGCCCCTGGACGCGGCGCTCTACCAGGGTATCCAGAACGGCGAGCAACGTTTCTAAAAAGCCTTGTACCCGTTCTGGGGGCTTTTGCAGTTCGTAGGTCGGGTTAGAGTGCGTAGGATGGGTTGAGCGCAGCGATACCCATGCTGAAAGCCGGCCCGACAAACCACGCCGCACCCGCGGCGCGGCGTAACCCGACAATAGCGGAGCCCCGGTTGCACGCGATGGCCGCGGGTTTCGCTGGACAGCGGCTCTACCCAGCCTTCTACGTCGGCGAAGCGCTGTTCGTAGGGCCACAGGCGGGACGCCGGCTAACGCTTGAACTCGATCTGCAATTCGGCGCCCTCGATATCGTCCTGGCGTTCCTTGGTGATCAGCCGGCCGTTGAGCTGGTAGGGATTGTCCTCGGGTTCTTCGTTGAACATGGGCGGCAAGAAAGCGTTGTCCATCTCGGCCGAGGCATCGAGCGGCTGCAGCGTTTCCAGCAACTCCTCCGGTAAGCTGAGATCCAGGGGCAATTGCGGTTTCGGTGGTTTTTTCGCCGGCAGCGGCTTGCGGGCCGGCCGTGCTACCTGGGGTTTCGGCGACTCGGGCTGTTTCAGCGCAGGCGGCGCCTGCACCACGGGCTCGAGCGGTTCGGCTTGGGCGTTCGGCTCGGGCTCGGGAGGCGTCGGCAGTTGAATCTCGGGTTTGAAGGCCGCCTCGGGTTCGGCCAGGGGCTCGATGACCGGCGGCAAGCGCGCCAGTTCCGCCTGCAGATCGAGCTGCGGATAACGCCGCTGCAAGACCTCCAGGCGTTGAGCCGCCTCTTGTTCCTGACCACTTTTACGCAGCGCCAGCACCTGGCGCAGGGCCGTCAGCAGTTCGGCCTCCAGGGGCGCAGGCGACGCATCCGCGAGCCGGGCTTGCGCCTTGGCGGCGCGCTCGGCCAGGGCCGGCTTGGCCTTGGACACAACCTCTTCGGCCAGGGCGCTAGCCGCCTCGGCCTGTACCACAGGTTGCGCGTCGGCTGTCGCGTTCAGACTTCACGCGACCTCAGCGCTTTTTTTCGCCTCGGCCGACACCCTATCGGCCGAGACTACAGGGGCGGCCGGCATCG
>DATDTH010000320.1:0-6184 GCA_035290985.1 Pseudomonas sp.
GTCTTGTGGGTGCGCACTTCGCTGCCGTCGGACAGTCCGTCGCCATCGGTGTCTATGACCCTTAGCTTGGTGCCCAGGGTCGCCTCTTCGAGGTTGCTCAGGCCGTCGCCATCCAGGTCATCGGCACCGTCCTCGATACCATTGCCATCGGAATGACGGGTGGTCGGATCCAGGCCCACTGTTTCCAGCTCGATCTTGTTGCTCAGGCCGTCGCCATCGAAATCGCCCAGGGGATCGAACACCTGCAGGGTCAGGCCATTGCCCATGACCACCGGTTTGGTGGGTGTACCGGCTATGGTGCCGCCGAGCGTCAGCGGCAGCAGCGCGCCGTCGGCAATCGTGTTGTTCGGCAAGCTGAAGAAGGCCGGCACCGTGATCCGGTGGTCGTAATACCAGTTAAAGCCCTGGCTCTGGCCGCCCAGTTCCGCGAGGCGGTTGCCGACGTTCGGCCAGTAGACGTCGCTGGTGCTGGCGAGCAGCGCCGGCACGCCGTAGACCTGGCCGGCCAGCAGTTTGACCGGACCCGCAATATTGAACAGGGCGTGGGGCGCGCAGACCGCGGCCCCCTGCTCGCGCACCTCATCGTCCCGGGCGATGCCGCGCAGGCCCGAATCGCTGCTGTCGTAGCGGTAGCAACGGCCCAGCACCAGGGCCTGTTGCGGCACGAAGCTCAGGGTCCGGCCGTCACTGCTCAGGCTGGCGGTGCCGGCGCGCACGCTGTTGCCCTCGAAGAACTTCAGGGCTTCGCCGCTCGCCAGGCGCACCGGCTCGTCGAATTCGAAATAGGCGCGCAGCTGGGTGCCTTCGCGGGCCTCGATCACCGCGCGGACGATTTCCGGCGGCTGCAGGGTGAAGTTGATACGGAACTGGCTGCTCAGGTCCAGCTGCGGCAACGCCTCGACCGGGCCGCTCAGGCTGAGGGTGACTTCCTCGAAGCTTTCGTCGCTGACCGCCAGCCAGGCCTGGCCCTGCACCAGGTCGATGCGGGCACCGCCGGCCTGGCCGTTGACCGAGGCCGCGCCCGTGACCCGCGTCTGCACGGCGAGGTTGGCCGGCTGGCCGGCGAGCTGGCTGATCGGGTTGCCGAAGCGGTCCTGAAGCATGACCTGCAAGCGCACTTCCTGTTTCACGCCACGGGCCAGCACCTCGCCATCGGCCTGGGCACGGCCCAGGTCGTTGAGCAGGCGCAGCTGGCTGGCGGCGGCGGGCAACAGCGTCAGGGGCAGCGCGGACAGCTCCTGGATATACCCCTGGCTGTTGCTGGTGTAGCGAATACTGTTGCCGCTGCTGCTGACCGGCAGGCTGTACTGGCCGACCTTCTGCCCGGCTTGCAGGACCAGTTGGCCACGGCCGTCCTTCAGGGTGACCCGTACCCGCTCGACCGTCTGGCCATTGAGCGTGGTGCTGGCGATGACGATGCCCGGGGCCGGCTGCACATGGAAATCGGCGGCCGGCAGGGTCAGTTCGAGCACGCTGCTCTGGTCGTTGCCAACCGCGTTCAGCACCGCGTCCTGGGCCTGCAGCGTCAGGTTGACGCTGTCACCGGCGGCCATGGCCGGCAGGTGACTGAGCAGCACTTTACGGGTCGGTCCCGCGACTATGCTCAGGTTCTTCTCGGCCCGGGCGATCTGGCTGAACTGCGGCAGGTCGGCCCACAGCTGATACTCGCCCACGACGCGGTCGGTGTCGAAACTCAGACTGGCGTAGCCGTTGGCATCGCTGAGCGAGGTGGAAGGACTCAGGCCCAATACGGCGCCATCGCTCAGGCGACGGACCCGCCATTGCACCGGTTGATCCGGCACCGGCCGTGCCGCGGCGTCCAGGACCTGGACGCGGTAGATCGGCCGCTCCTGTACCCGCGCCTGG
Source organism: Pseudomonas sp. (assembly GCA_035290985.1). Taxonomy (GTDB): domain Bacteria; phylum Pseudomonadota; class Gammaproteobacteria; order Pseudomonadales; family Pseudomonadaceae; genus Aquipseudomonas. The sequence goes on from DATDTH010000320.1 coordinate 1,867, forward strand.
TCCGGGTTATCGCCGGCTTGCAGGTTGTTGAAGCGCAGCTGGTTCGGCGACTGGGTCAGGGCCACCCGGTGTTCGCCGCTCAGCACTTGCTGGCCGATACGGTCGGTCAGCTCGACCTGCAGGCGGTACTGGTCGTTCGGCAGCGCGCCGTCGGGCAGGCGCAGCTCGCGGGTCACGACATTCCAATAGGCACTACCACCGCAATAGAAATGGTCATTGCTGGCCCGCAGGCAATTGAACAGCTCGCGGCGCTCGTCGCCCACCAGGTTGAACACCCGCAGGGCCAGGCCGCCGGTGTCGTCCAGGGCATTGAGGTTGTTCAGTTGCAGGCTGACCAGGCCGCCGTAGACGCCACGGGTCGGCAGCGTCACCTGCAGGGCCTGCAGGTTCGGCTGCTGGTCGCGCACCACGGTCAGGGACTTCGGCTGGGACTCGCTGACCTGGCCGCGGCTGTCGGTCACCTTCACCAGCAACGGCTGGCTCAGGCTACCGACCACCCGCTCGGAGCGGCGGTCCTTCACGGTGAAGCTGTGGGCCGAGAGGCGTTTCTGGTTGAAGTCGTAATGGTCGGTGAAGCCATTCCAGAGGATATCCACGGCCTTGACCGCCACGTCGTCCTCGACCGTCAGCTGGACGCTGAAGCTGCTCTGTTCGATCAGTTGCGCCGGCGCGACCAGGGGCTCGATGCCCGGGAAGTTGTCGTCGATCACCGTCACCCGCAGCTCGCTGCTGGCGATATTGCCGGCACGGTCGCGCACTTCGATGCTGAAGACCTGTTCGCCCAGGGTGGTGGCGGCGTCCTGGTAGCTCAGCAGGTTCTGGCCGAAGGCCACGGCGACCACCTGGCCATTGCGCAGCAGGGTCGCCTTGTCCAGGGCTCCCTCGCTGTCCGCCATCTGCGCCTTGACGGTAAAGGGATAGCCGCGCACCGCCTTGTTCTGCTCGGTGAAGACCGCGGAGCCCGCATAGCTCAGGCTGACGGTCGGCACCTTGGTGTCCTGGTGACGGTAGAAGCGCTTGGCCGGCGAGACGGCGCTGTTGCCGAACACGTCCACCGCCCGCACCTTGAGGTACTGGCCGCTAAAGCTGTTGTCCAGCGCCAGGCTGGCCTGGAAGGGTTCGGCGCGGCGTAGCGCCAGGCGCTGCCAGGGTCCCTCGGCGCTGGCGGCGACCAGGAATTCGACCTGGGCCATGGGCTGCTGGCTGCCATTGACCAGCGCGCTGACGCTCAAGGGCAGCGGCAGCCAGGAGTGCTCATCGGCGCTCAGGGTGACGCTGAAGGGGTTGGCCACGCCATCGCCGGGTTCGAGGAATAGGTCGCGGGCGACCGACTCGCGTATCACCCCATAGGCATCCTCGACCCGCAGGCCCAGGCTGAAGGTCTGGCCCAGGGGCAGCCCGGCCGGCAAGCGCAGGCGCGCCTGGTTCAGCCCCTGTTTGAGCTCGCCGGCCGGCTGGCCATTGACCGTGAAGGCCAGGCCGCGCACGCCGTCGTCGGCCAGGCCGAGCGACAGGGCCTGGGCCGGCTGCAGGCGCGTACCCGGCACCGGCTGCAACAGAGCGGAAGCGGCCGCGCCGACCCCATAGGGCAGCTCGAACAGGCGCACGCCCTGGCTGCCCAGGCCGACGGCCAGGCGATTGCGTTCGACGGCCAGGGCACTGCTGCGCTGGCTCAGCTGCAGCACGCTGGCCTCTATCACTTGATCGGTGCTCGGCTCCAGCGCGGCCAGGCTAAAGCCCTGGGCCTGGGGCTGCTCGAGCCACAGCAGGTTGCCGGCCCAGTACAGCTGGCTGACCGGGGCGCCGCCCAGCAGTTCGCTGCGGGTCTGGCTGCGCAGGTCGTAACGCCAGGCGCGCTCGCCGGACAGGTAGAAGAGCTGCTCGCCATTGAAGGCCAGTCGCTGCACTTCGCCGCCCAGTTGGCCGCTCAGTTCCTGCACCGGACGCGGCGCATCGACGCGCAGATCGACCAGGAACACCCGGCCGCTCTCGCTCAAGACCGCAGCCTGGCTGCCATAGGCGGACAGCTGCTCGAGGTTCTCCTGGGTCACCACCAGGCTGCGTTTAGTGCCCAGGTTGTTCAGCGCGGCCAGGTGCAGGCTGCCACCGGCCGTGGCGATCAACTGCCCGCCACTAACCGTCATATCGCTCGCGGCCAGTTGGCCAAACACGCTCTGGGCCGCCAGATTGGTGCGGGCCAAGGCTATGATCCGCTGCTGTTGCGGTTGCAGCACGAACCAATACTCGCCGCCCACCGCCACCTGGCTGGCGGCCTCGGTGAAGGCCAGGCTCGGGTAAAGGCTGGACGACCAGCCACCCGTGGCGTCCTGGCGCAGCAGTTGCGCGCCGAAGTTGTCGGCCGCGAGGAACAGCTGGCCGTCGAACAGCGCCAGGTCCTTGAGCGCACCCAGGGTCGGGGCCGTCGCCGTGCGGCTGTCGTACAGCGCCTGCGCTCCCAGGCCGCCGCGCAGCGGCTGGAGAATTCGTCCTTCGCTGCCGCCGAGCCAGAGCTTGCCGGCCGCCCACTGGGCCTTGCCCACGCCGCTGGCGCTGATCGGCCAGGCGCCGATGCGCTGGCGGGTCGCCAGATCGACCAGTTGCGCGCGGCTGTCGGACAGCGCCAGCAGCTGGCCCGGCAGCGGGATCAGGCGCTGGGCCGTGCCGCCCAGGGCGCGAGAATCGCCTTGCAGGTTGTTGCCCAGGCGCCACAGGCGGGCATTGCTGTCCGCCAGGTAGATCTGCTCGCCGACCGTGGCCAGGGCGCTCAGGCCTTCCTGGTTGAAGGTCGCCAGGGTCTGGCCGCTGGCCGACAGGCGCAGCAGCTGATTGCCACTGAGCACCAGGAAGCCATCGCCATGGGCCTGCAGCTGACGGATGTCGCTGGTCAGGCTCTGGCTGCCGCTGGCTTTCAGTTGCGCGCCGGTGGCGTCGAACCAGTACAGCTCGCGGCCGCTGGCGCCCAGGATGCGCTCGCCCTGCACCGCCAGGTGGTTCAGCGGTGCCGCCAGGTTCACCTGACCGGCCACGCGCAGATTGTCCTGGGGGTCGAGCAGGGTCAGGCCGAAGCCCTTGACGCTGAGCAGCAGGTATTGCTGCAGGTAATCCAGGGCCGCGATGTTGCCCGGCAAGCGCTGGCGCAGGCCCTGCGGGTCATGCAATTCGGCGCCGCGCGCCAGCCAATGACCGCCCACGCGCGGCAGCATGTGATCGAAGGGCAGCCGCTCGGCCAGGCTCTGCAGACGCCAGGCATCCAGCACCTGGGCGCTCCAGTTCAGGCTCTGCTGGTTACCCAGCTCGTCGCTGAGCAGGGCGCGCACCCGCAGCTCGCTGATCCCGGCCGGCAGGCGCAGGTCGAGCCGGTCGGTACCGCTGGCGAGCAGGCGATCCTGCTGGTCCAGGGCTTCCAGGGTCAGGCGGTAGCGGCTGGCGTCGACGCCGCTCAGGCGCAGTTCGACCAGGCTGTCGGCGTACAGCTGGCTCGGCAGGCCGCTGAGCACTGGTTGCGGCAGTTGTTGCACCGGCACCACGCGCAGGTTCAGTTGTTGCTCGCTGTAATGGAAGTCACCCGGGAAGAAGGCGCGGGCACGCAGCACCAGGCTTTCCTGCACGCCGACCTGGGGCAGGCGCAGGCTGAATTGGCCCTGCTGGCCGGCACTGAAGAGGCGGGTCAGGGTCTTGCCGTTGAAGTTGCGCAGTTCGATCTCGACCCAGGCCGGCGCCTCGTCGACCTGATAGCCCAGGCTCAGGGCGCTGCCCTCGGGGAACAGCTGGTTGTTGCCGGCGCCACTCAGGGTCAGGCTGGCGGTCGGCTGATTCGGTTTGCTGTTCAGGGTCAGTTCGCGGGCGCCAGCGCCGTCCTGCCACTGGTAACGCACCTCGCCGCTTTCCGGCAGCTCGATCCAGTGGAAACGCTGGTGCAGGCTGTCGATGCCGACCCGCGCGCTGCCGGCCAGGTCAAGTTGCGCGCCCTCGGCCGTGCTGCCCGCGGCGAAAGCCGCCGCCAGCGGCAGACGGGCGCCGGCGCTGAGCACCGCGCCCGGGTCGAGGCTGAGCTGGGCGGCCAGGGGGCTGGCGGCCGGCAGGTTCAGTTCCAGGCTCTGTTCACCGGCATGATCCTGCAGCAGCAGGTTCAAGGTGGCGGGCGGATTGGCGATCAACCAGGCACGACCGCTCGGGAAGGCTTCACCCAGGTAAGTGTCCAGCTCGCCCTGGAGCCACAGCGCCTGGGCGGGCAAGGCCTGGCCCTGGTCGTCGCGGAAACCGACACTGGCCTGGCCCAGGGCCGCTTCGGCGGCCGCCGGCAGGCCACCGACCAGCA
>DATDTH010000321.1:0-2398 GCA_035290985.1 Pseudomonas sp.
CCCGTGCCGGAGATCGACTTCAGCCGCTTCGGTGCCATCGAAGAGGTGCCGATGACCCGCCTGATGCAGGTGGGCGCCGCCAATCTGCACCGCAGCTGGCTCAACGTGCCCCACGTGACCCAGTTCGACAGCGCCGACATCACCGAACTGGAAGCCTTCCGCATCGCCCAGAAGACCGCGGCAGAAAAAGCCGGGGTCAAGCTGACCGTGTTGCCGCTGCTGCTGAAAGCCTGCGCCCATCTGCTCAAGGAGCTGCCGGACTTCAACAGCTCGCTGGCGCCCTCGGGCAAGGCGATCATCCGCAAGAAATACGTCAACATCGGTTTCGCCGTGGACACCCCCGACGGCCTGCTGGTGCCGGTAATCAAGGACGTCGACCAGAAGAGCCTGCTGCAACTGGCGGCCGAAGCCGCCGAGCTGGCGGAAAAGGCGCGGACCAAGAAGCTCTCGGCCGATGCCATGCAGGGCGCCTGTTTCACCATTTCCAGCCTCGGGCATATAGGCGGCACCGGCTTCACGCCTATCGTCAATGCGCCGGAAGTGGCGATTCTTGGCGTGTCCAAGGCCAGCATCCAGCCGGTCTGGGATGGCAAGGCCTTCCAGCCCAAGCTGATGCTGCCGTTGTCGCTGTCCTACGATCACCGGGTGATCAACGGCGCCGCCGCCGCCCGCTTCACCAAACGCCTGGGCGAGGTGCTAGCGGATATCCGCACCCTGCTGCTGTAACCGGCTGTTGAAAAACCACCTGCGTTTTTCAACGGTCTGCTAAGGCTTTTCCTTTCGAGCACGCCACGCTCGTTCCTCAGCCCCGCCCCTTGGCGGGGTTTTTTTTGCCTGTTCAAGAGCCTCTTTCCGGGGCCAAGCCCTTGGCATCAGCGCTGTCCGGGGCCGCCACTCGCGCCGCCACGCAAGGTATCGGCGATCGCCCGGATTTCGTCGCGGTGGCTGGCGATCAGGATCAGCTCGCCATTGTCGCCAATGGCATCCAGCGGCGGCAGCAGCTTCTTGTAGGCCGCCAGGGAGGCCAGAGGCGGCAGTTCGGCGCCAGGGTCCAGCCGCTTGTTCCCATGGAACAGGCTCAGGTTGACCAGGTCGATCAGCTCCACCGAATGGCCTTGCTGCAACGTCCAGTTGCCCGCATTGCGGGCGATGTGGATGTACTCCTCGTCCACCGCCCATTGCTTCAGCAGTATGACCCCCAGGGAGCTGGCGTACTCACGGCACAGGCTGTGGTACAGCGCCTGGGACGGGATGACCGGGTTGTCCTTGAAGGCCGAGAGCACCGCCAGGGTGCCCACCTCGCTCAGCAGGCTGGCGAGCAGCGCATGCTCCGGTTGCGTATGCCCCACCAGGCGCGCCAGGAAGGCGCAGAGGCTGGCCTTGAGCAGCAGGCGCTCCCAGGCCGCCATAAAGAGCTGCTTGTGGGCCGGGCTGTGCAGGGTGAACAGGCTCTTGATGCTATGAATCATGGTCACCCGGTCGACCTGGGCGATACCCACCACACGCAGCACGTCCAGCAGGGTCTTGGGCGGCAGCTTGCGCCGCACCAGGGCACTGGAGGCGGTTTTCATCAGCAGGGCGCTCAGCGCCGGGTCCCTGCCGATCAGGCCGGCCAGCGCGCTCAGGCTCACCTCGGGCGCCGCCAGGGCGCGACGAATCTCCAGGGTCAGGGTCGGCAGGCTGGGCAACTGCTCCTCGCCGCTCATCAATTGCGACACCACCCGCCGATAGAACGAATAGCCCGATTGCACTGCGTCCACGCACACCCCCACGGCAAGCCAGGTTTCGACTTGCCTAACGGTAGCCCAGAGCCAGCACTTTGCCGCCGGCAGCCGACCAATCGTCGGCACGCAACGCCTTGGCGGGCCGGTTCAATACCCAAAGCCCACCGCTAAGGCGCCGCTTCAGTTCTTTTGCAGGTTACGGATCAGGAATGACAGAGCCTTGGCCAGTTCGCCCGCGCCCTGGTGATCGCGCAGGATGCTTAGCCAGGGCCTGCCGTCGGCCGGATTGTGCAGCACGCAGGCCGCGCCCGTGGCTGGACAGTCGTAGCGAATATAGGGGTCCAGGCCGAACACCGACAGCCGCTGATTGCGCACCGCCCGCGCACTGCCCTGCTCGGCCCGGGTTTCCTCGCGCAACACGAGCTCACCCGGACCACCCAGGGCCACCTGATAGAGGAGGTCCTGGCGCTGGGCCTGCCCCACCTGGTAGGCCGCGCGCAGGGCATAGGTGGTCAGCAGGTCATTGCAGTGGGCGAGCAGCGCTTGGCGCTCGTCGCCAGTGAGGTACAGTTTTTTCAATTGCGCCAGATAACGGCCCTGCTCCTGGCCATCCAGTTGCCCAGGCTGCGCCGCCAGCGCCGGCCCGGCGGCACTCAAGGCCGCGAACAGCATTA
>DATDTH010000322.1:0-3089 GCA_035290985.1 Pseudomonas sp.
TGGCGTGCTCAAATCTGGCAAGCCGTTTGAGGCAAAATTGGCCCTTGCGCGGTGAGAATCAAGACGGTATCTACGAAAAACACGCCGCGGAGCCGCGTAGGTCGGGTTAGACGCGCAAAAAGCCGGGCTGGCACACCACGCCGCACCCGCCGCGCGGCGTAACCCAATGACAATAGCGGAGCCCCGGTTGAGCCCGATGGCAGCGGGTTTCGCCGAAGCGCCACGGCGCCCAAAACCGCGGACTGCACCTAGCAGGCTGCTAGGCGGCCCCACCCGCCCTTGGGCTGCCAGAGCAGGCACATACGCATTTCGTAGGTCGGGTTACGTTTTGCTAACCCGACAGCATCGTTGTCGGGTTACGCTTCGCTAACCCGACCTACGCCCTACCAGCGCTTCGTCGAAACCCACTGCCCCAGATTGCGCCAAGGCTTATCTGGGCTACGAAAACTGCCTTTTGTGCGGTGCTCATCAAGACGGTATCTACGAAACTGGGCGCAGCTTCAAGCCTATCGGCGCTGTACAGCCTAGCTGGACGACTGGTGCCAGCAGCCCATGAAAAAGGCCCGCATCCGCGGGCCTTTTTCATTGGCTCAGTCGACTCAGGCGGAGAGTTCCACCAGCAGTTTATTCAGCCGCTGTACATAGGCCGCCGGGTCCTTCAGGCTGTCGCCGGCCGCCAGCGCGGCCTGGTCGAACAGGATGTGCGACAGGTCGGCGAAGCGATCTTCGTCCGGCTCGGCATCCAGCTTCTCGATCAGCGGGTGGGCCGGGTTGAATTCGAAGATCGGCTTGGAGTCCGGCACTTTTTGCCCGCTGGCCTCGAGGATCTGGCGCATCTGCAAGCCCAGGTCCTGCTCACCGATGGCCAGGATGGCCGGCGAGTCGGTCAGGCGATGGGACACCCGCACCTCGGCCACCTGCTCGCCCAGGGCGGTTTTCAGACGCTCGACCAGGCCTTCCTTGGTCTTGGCGATTTCTTCCTGGGCCTTCTTGTCCTCTTCCGAGTCCAGCTTGCCCAGGTCCAGGTCACCACGGGCCACGTCGACCAGTTGCTTGCCGTCGAACTCGGTCAGGTAGCTCATCAGCCACTCGTCGATACGATCGGTCAGCAGCAGCACTTCGATGCCTTTCTTGCGGAAGACTTCCAGGTGCGGGCTGTTCTTGACCTGGGCATGGGTATCGCCGGTCAGGTAGTAGATCTTGTCCTGGCCGTCCTTGACCCGACCCAGGTAGTCGGCCAGGGACACGCTCTGCTCGCCGCTGGCATCGCTGGTGGAGGCGAAACGCAGCAGAGCGGCGATCTTCTCCTTATTGGCGAAGTCTTCCGCCGGGCCTTCCTTGATCACCTGGCCGAAGTTCTTCCAGAAGCCCTTGTACTGCTCGGGCTCGTTCTTCGCCAGTTTTTCCAGCATGTCCAGCACGCGCTTGGTCAGGGCCGATTTCATCGAGTCGATGATCGGGTCCTTCTGCAGGATTTCCCGGGAGACGTTCAGCGACAGGTCGTTGGAGTCCACTACGCCCTTGACGAAGCGCAGGTACAACGGCAGGAACTCGTCGGCCTGGTCCATGACGAACACACGCTGCACATAGAGCTTCAGGCCCTTGGGCGCCTCGCGCTGGTACAGGTCGAAAGGCGCGCGACCCGGCACGTAGAGCAGCGAGGTGTATTCCAGCTTGCCCTCGACCTTGTTGTGGCTCCAGGACAGCGGGTTCTCGAAATCGTGGCCGACGTGCTTGTAGAACTCCTGGTACTCCTCGTCCTTGATCTCGGTACGCGGCCGGGTCCAGAGCGCGCTGGCGCGGTTGACGGTTTCCCACTCCAGGGCCGGCGCTTCCTCGCCTTCGGCCGCGGCCTGCTCCTTGGGCAACTCGATCGGCAGGGCGATATGGTCGGAGTACTTCTTGATGATGTTGCGCAGGCGCCAGCCATCGGCGAACTCGTCTTCCCCGGCTTTCAGGTGTAGCACGATACGGGTGCCGCGCTCGGGCTTGTCGAGGGTGGCGACTTCGAATTCGCCCTCCCCCTTGGAGGCCCAGTGCACGCCTTCGCTGGCCGGTGCGCCGGCCCGGCGGCTGAAGACTTCAACCTGGTCAGCAACTATAAAGGCCGAATAGAAACCCACACCGAACTGGCCGATCAGGTGCGAATCCTTCTTCTGGTCGCCCGACAGGTGTTTCATGAAATCGGCGGTGCCGGACTTGGCGATGGTGCCCAGGTGCGTGATCGCATCCTCGCGGCTCATGCCGATGCCGTTGTCTTCCAGGGTGACGGTCTTGGCTTTCTTGTCGAAGCTGACGCGGATGCGCAGGGCATCGCCACCTTCCAACAGCTCCGGCTTGGCCAGGGCCTCGAAACGCAGCTTGTCCGCCGCATCCGAGGCATTGGAGATCAGCTCGCGCAGAAAGATCTCTTTGTTGGAATACAAGGAATGGATCATGAGGTGCAGCAGCTGCTTCACCTCGGTCTGGAAGCCCAGGGTCTCTTTTTGAGTCTCCACACTCATCGTTTTCTAACTCCACGCTGATGGCATAAGCCGCGAATCGCGGCGGATAACCTACAGGTGGGGGCAAGGGTCAGGATTTCAAGGGCTTAGAAGGCCGGTGTGCCCAGAGGAAGATAAATGAGCCCCCTCAGGGCTCGAGCAATTCGATACTGTCGATTTCTTCCGGACGCAGGACGAAGCTGGCCTCGCCCTGGCCGCCCATGTTGCGGCGGATAATGATCCGGCCCTCCATGTCGACGCCATTGAAGCGTCCCTCGGCCATGCTGCCGCGCTTGGTCACCAGGCGCATCGTCAGGTTCTGGTAACGGCTGGGGTTGGCCTGCAGGCGCTCCAGGCTGAAACGCTGACGCCGGTCAAGCGGTCGGCTGACCCGTTCGGCTGGTGCCGCCACCTCGCCTTGGGCGACTGCGAGAGGTTCTGCCGGCAAGGCCGGAAACCGATCACCCTGCACCGCCCAGCCTCGCGCAGTGGTTTTTTTCAGCTGCAGCGGCAAGCGCTGCACTTGTCCGTTGATCCGCGCCTCGACCTCCAACTCCAGGGCGGTCGCCGGCAGCGCCAGTGGCGATAAAGGCGCCAGCTGCACCT
>DATDTH010000323.1:0-3258 GCA_035290985.1 Pseudomonas sp.
TTACTACTGCAATTAGCCTGTTCTGCGCCGATGCCCTAGCCGGCCCGGTCTTCGACCTGGCGATCCGGGTGCAGAACGGCGGTTCGGCGCTGGTGCCCAATGCCAGGCTCTGCGGCCTACGGCCGCTCACGCTCAACGGCAAGGCCTATGACTGGCAGGTTGTCCATGGGCTGAGCGCCGCGCTGCCGGGCAGCCCTTACTGCCTGTCGGTCGACGAGGTGGGGCCTTACCAAGCGCGGCATCTCGGGCTGCAGTGGGTGCCCTTGGGTGAGGCCAAGGCTGAGTCCAGCAGCCTGGCCGTGCCCTATGAACTGGGCAAGGAACCTTCTGCCGAATTGCTCGATCTGGCCCGCTCGTTCGAGCGCCATCCCGCCGATGCCCGCATCAAGCCGATCTACGACTGGATGCTGAGCAATATCGCGTTTTCCGGTATCCGCCGCGGCATCGACGGTGCCGAGCATGCCCTGAAAGCCAGGCAGGGCGACTGCACCGAGCATATGTTGCTGGCCGCCGAGCTGCTGCAGCGGAACGGCGTCACGGTTCGGCGAGCCCTGGGCGTTTTACTTGATAAAGATCAAGCTCGCATAAGCGCTGCGACCTTGCATAACTGGATCGAATATCTCGATAATGGCCAATGGCTTGTTTTTGATTCGTCCAGGAAGGTCCTGGGGGCGGTCGAGGACCAGCACTACATCGCACTGCTCTTCTACGAGAGCAGCCGGCAGCTGAGCGTTGAACCCCTGGTGATCGACTCGCCACGGCTGAAGCTGTACCTGCACTAGTTATTAGGGATTTTTCATGAATGGACTCAGTAAGCTCGCCCTTGCCTGGCTGTTTTTTGCCTGCGGCGCGAGCGTCTCGGCCACCGAGATTGCCGACAATCTCCTGAAGCTTGACCCGCTGGTCTACTTCGGTGCCGAGAGTTTTGAGTCCGATGAGCTCAAGGGGCTCAACCGGGGTCGCGCGAACTCCCGTTTGCAGTACCTCTTCAGTGGCGAACAGCCAACCACCCAAGACAGCTTCCTCGGTGCCCATGCCGGCCAAGCGCTGCATCTGGACGGTCAGGCATCACTGACGCTGTCCCTGGACTTCCTGGCCGCTGCCGGCGAAGCCTCCACTTCCAAAGTCATGAGTTTCTCCGCAGCCCTCGCCGGCGAAACCGGCGCCACCCGGCAATGCCTGCTGTCAATCGGCAATGCCATGGCCTTGGTGCTCGAGGAGGGTTCCTTTCGTATTTACACACCGGGCACTGACGGCCCTCAGGTCGAAGTTCCCGATGTCAGCGGGCTGCAGGAAAATCGCCCACTCACCCTGGTGTTCGCGCGTAACCAGATCGAACTCAGCACGGGCTTGACGCCGCTCTGGAAAGGCGACTTCCCCGAGGGCGTTGCCGGGCTGGCAAATGACAGCCTGACCCTTGGCAACTGTTCCGCCCAGGTTAAAAGCGAACTGCTGGACGAAGAGATCGGTGGTTTTCAGGGCGATGTCGATGAGTTGGCAGTCCTCGATGCGCCTGCCCTGCCGTGGGACGAGGGGCAGGCGAGTGTGCCGGCCGCTGAGGCCATGGCCAAGGCGACCCTGATCCAGGCGGCCCTGGGTTTTTATCCCATTGAAATGACTGCTCAAGCGCAAACGGGTCTCTATGGCCTGGACGCCGAGGCCTTTGCCCTCTTCGTATTCCCCCGACCTGATGTACTTGATGAAATTGAATACGCCGTCGAGTTGTGTCTACGCGCGGCCGAGCCAAATTGCGATTCTCTGTATTCATCTAACGACCAAGGCGCCGAAGAGGTCCGGATCGAGAGTTTCCACAAGAGTGAAGGCTTCGAATGGCCGAGCAAGATAAGGAACCCCAAAACCCTTGAGCTGAAGTGTTTTGGTCCCGAGGCAAACTGTGAAGCCTTTCGGCGCATGACGAGCCTGGGTAAAGCCTTTGGCAAACCCAAGAGCCTGGAGGCCCAGGCCTTCACCCTGGTGCGCACCGACTTGCCTGCACACTATGAGCGTTCCCTTACGCAACTGTCGCTGCCCTTCAGCGTGTCGTTGACGGAGGCGGGTGTCGGGCCGCAGCCGGTCAATGAGGGCCTGGTTACGCTTTTCCGCTCCGATGAGGCTGGTGAACAATGGACGGCACTACCCATTGCCAGTGTGAAGGCGTCGGGTAGTCAGTTGGACATGAGTTTTCAGCCGCGCTTGGCCACGGGCCGTTACCGCTTGGTTCTGGATGCCGAGCTGAGCTCTTTTGCCGGCGTTGCTCTGGGTACGGAGCAAAGCTATGAATTCAGCGTCAACGTCCCCGAACTGCTGATCACCAGCGCCACCAGCATCAGCGCGGTGGACCTTCAGCACGATGGCAAGCGCCTGATCGTGGACGGCGCGACCCTGACGCTGGCCGGTGTTCACGACTTCGAATCGATTGTGCTAAGAAACACCGCGACCCTCACCTCACCCGCTCAGCAAGCCCTCAGCCTGAGCGCCGACAGCATCGAAGTGGACGCGACCTCGTTTATCGATGTGAGCGGCAAGGGCAAGTTGGGCACCGCGGCGATCGGGACCTTAACCGGCGGCAGCCATGGCGGCAGTGGCGGTATTTATAGCGGTGTGACCAATGCGCTTTATGGCGATTTCCGTGAGCCTAAGGCTTTTGGAAGCGGCGGTCGAAATGGCGGCACAGCATATACCCGGGGTGGCGGTGCGCTCGAACTGCGTGCCGGCCTGCTCAAGCTCGAGGGGCGTCTGTTGGCCAATGGTCAGCAGCTGTCCGATTACGGTTCAGGCAGTGGTGGCTCGATTCTCCTGAACGTCGATGCGCTGGAACTGGGTGCGAATGCTCAGGTGCAAGCCAACGGTGGTGGGACTGCAAACTGTTGCACCTACGGCGGCGGTGGCGGTGGGCGCATCGCTATTCATTACAAACAGGTCGACCGAGCGGCCTTGCTCAAAAGCACGCAGGTCCGTGGGGGCCTGGGCTGGCACTATCAACAAGGCGCGGCGGGCACTGTCTACCTGAATGACCTGAGCACTGCCCAGGCCGAGTTGATCATCGACAACACCGGCATCGACAAGACGCGGGCGGCCAAGACGGTGCTGGACCTGGGACCAACCGGCGAGCTGGCGGAGAAGCTGACGGTTATCAACGCCAATATCCAGATCATCGGTGCGAAGCTGGGCGAGCTGTCGCTGAAAGACAGTGCGGCGACGCTGAACCTGGATGAAGTGTCCAGCTTGACGCTTACCAATGGCACGGCGCAATTGAAC
>DATDTH010000324.1:0-6276 GCA_035290985.1 Pseudomonas sp.
CGCCCAAGGAGCCCGTCCCATGTCATCGCGCCTGTTTCGCCCGCTGCTCAGCCTGACCCTGGGCGCCCTTGTCGGCGCGTTCGGCCTGACCGGCTGCCAGTCCTTTCTCGATAGCCGCTACCGGGCCAGCCTGCACCCCGAGCAGGGCATCGTCCGCGTCCAGGGTCTGGCGCAGAGCGTGGTGATCCGCCGCAACCCCCTGGGCATGCCGCTGATCGAGACCACCACCTTCCACGACGCGCTGTTCGCCCTCGGCTACGTGCATGCCACCGACCGTTTGAGCCAGATGGTCGGCCTGCGCCTGATGGCCGAAGGCCGCCTGGCCGAGATGGCCGGGCCGGGCGTGCTGGAAATCGACAGGTTTATGCGCGCGGTCAACCTCAGGCGCAGCGCCGATGAGCTGTACAAGAATGCCTCGCCCCGCCTCAAGCAGTTCTTCTCGGTCTATGCCCGCGGCGTCAACGCCTACCTGTACCGCTACCAGGACAAGCTGCCGATGGACCTGGCGGAGTCCGGCTACAAGCCGGCCTACTGGAAACAGGAAGACTCGGCGCTGGTGTTCTGCCTGCTGAATTTCGGCCTGGCGGTGAACCTGCAGGAGGAAATCGCCTCCCTGGTCCTGGCCCAGAAGGTCGGCGCCGACAAGCTGGCCTGGCTGACCCCGACCTACCCGGACGAGCCGCTGCCGGTCGAAGAGGCGGAAAAACTCAAGGGCCTGGCCCTGAACGGACAGATCCAGGGCCTGAGCGCCATCAATGGCGCCGCCAGCCAGATCGCCGCCCTGGACATGCTCGGGGTCGCCGCCTCGAACAACTGGGCCATAGCCCCGCGCAACAGCCGCAGCGGCAAGAGCCTGCTGGCCAACGACACCCACTTGCCACTGTCCATGCCCTCGGTGTGGAATTTCGTGCAGATCCGCTCGCCCAAATTCCAGGCCGCCGGCGTCTCCATCGCCGGCGTACCGGCGGTGGTCGCCGGCTTCAACGGCAAGCTGGCCTGGGGCATGACCATGGTCATGGGCGACACCCAGGACCTATTCCTGGAGCAGGTCAAACGCCAGGGCGACCGGCTCTTCTACCTGGCCGACGGCCAGTGGCAACCGGCCCGCGAACGCCATGAGACCTTCTTCATCAAGGGCGAACGACCGGTGCGTGAACGCATCTTCGAAACCCGCCACGGCCCGCTGCTCAATTCCGTGCTGGGCGAGCGCAAGCACAGCCTGCAGCCCCTGCAGATGGCCAGCGGCTACGGCCTGGCCCTGCAGAGCGCGTCGTTGGAGGGGGACCAGAGCCTGGATGCCTTCTTCGACCTGTCCCGCGCGCAGTCGGTGGAACAGGCCTTCGAGGCCACCCGGGAAATCCGCGCCATGCCGCTGAACCTGGTCTTCGCCGACGCCCAGCACATCGGCTGGCAGGTCACCGGACGCTTCCCCAATCGCCGTGCCGGCGTCGGCCTGCTGCCCTCGCCCGGCTGGGATGGCCGTTTCGACTGGGACGGCTACGCCGACCCGATGCTCCACCCCTACGACCAGGACCCGGCCCAAGGCTGGCTCGGCACCGCCAACCACCGCACCACCCCGCGCGGTTATGGCATGCAGCTGTCCAACTCCTGGTACTACCCAGAGCGCGCCGAACGCATCGCCGAACTGGCGGGCAGCGGCAAGCACGACACCCCCAGCATGATCGCCATGCAGTACGATCAGAAGTCCCTGTTCGCCGGCAAGCTGCAAACCATGCTGAGCGCGCCGGGCATGGCTCAGCCGCTGAAACAGGCCATCGATACCCTGCCCGAGGCGACACGGAGCAAGGCCCGCGAAGCCCAGACCCGGTTGCTGGCCTTCGATGGCCAACTGGTCGCCGGCTCCGGCACCGCGGCGCTCTACGAGGCCTTCCTGCACGAAAGCGCCCGCCAGACCTTTCTCGACGAACTCGGCCCAGACAGCAGCACGGCCTGGCAGGCCCTGGTGCAGACCGCCAACCTGTCCTATTCGGCCCAGGCCGACCACCTGCTCGGCCGCGACGACAGCCCGTTCTGGGACGACCTCGGCACCGCCCAGCGGGAAGACAAGGCGGCCATACTCGCCCGCAGCCTGGCCGCTGCCGTGACCCTCAGCGAAACCCGGCTCGGCGCCGACCGCAAGGCCTGGCAGTGGGGCAAGCTGCACAGCTACGCCTGGACCAGCGAAACCAGCCGGCTGGCGAACTACATGAGCCCCGGCCAGCGCAGCGGCATCACCGCGCTCAAGGGCTACCTCGACCGCGGCCCCTACCCGGCCGGCGGCGACCACAGCACCCTGAACGTCTCCGCCTACCACTGGGGTCAGGATTTCGACACCTGGCTGATCCCGGCCATGCGCATAGTGGTCGACTTCGGTCGCCCGGAGCCGATGATCGGGGTCAACAGTTCCGGCCAGTCCGGCAACCCGGCCAGCCCGCACTACGCCGACGGCATAGACGCCTGGCTCAAGGGCCGCTACCTGAGCTTCCCCTTCCAGTCGCAGAACCTGGACAAGGCCTATGGCACCAAGCGATTGCTGCTGTCGCCAGGCAAATAACGACCGTTCGTCGGGAGTCGCTGAACTAACCCCCAGCGACCCGCTCTTAGTAAGCGGACTTACTCCATAGAAATTTTTAGGGCGCTTTTATAGGCGCCCTTTCTTTTGTCCGTGTTTTTTCGCTTTGCAATCCGGGGCCGTGGTTTCGCGAAGCGCTGCGGTGCTCTAAGCGACCCGGTCGGAGTTGGCCATGCTGGGTTTCGCTGGACAGCGGCTCTACCCAGCCTACGTCGCCGAGGTGCTTTTCGTAGGTCGGGTTAGCCGCGCAGAAAGCCGGCCCGACAAACCACGCCGCACCCGCGGCGCGGCGTAACCCGACAATAGCGGAGTCCCGGTTGCACGCGATGGCAGCGGGTTTCGCCGAAACGCTGCAGCGCGACCCGCGTCCTGGCCCAACATTGCCTCCTCAGCCCAACTCTTCCACCAGCACCGCCGCCCCACCATCGGCGAAGATATCCGGCAACCTGAAACGCACCTCCAGGCCGCGTGCCGGATCCGCGAACTCGCCCGAGGCCAGGATCTGCAACTCCTGCGGGCCTAGGGGCGCCGTCACACGCGGCAGCAGCGTGATCTGCTCCAGCACCCAGTGCTGATACGCCGCCAGGGGCTGGTGACGCAGTTGGGCCGGCACGCTGATGCAATCGGTTTCCGGCCGGCCATTGACGATCCGGCAAATTGCCAGCTGGTCGGTGTCGCAGGTGGCCGAGCCGCCTGGCGGCATCGGGCATTGAACGCTGTGTTTACCCGCCATCCCACACCTCCTGTTAGCGATTCTTGACTCGGAGCACGATACGACCCGGCACGCTCGCTTCGACCACGAAGGGACGCACCTTGCCACGCAGCGCCACGCCGAGGTTCTCCAACGCCTCCTCGCTGGAATTGCCCTTGATCTGCCGCGGCTCCAGCCTGACGTCCAGTTCATCCCGGCTGAAGCCGAGGTACTCGACCACCGCCGCGCCGGCGAGCCTGTCGGCCACCCATTTGAAGCTCGCGTTGCGCGGAATGCTGAGCGCCACCGGCCCACTGATCGCCGGAGGCGGCGCGGGCACGGGCACGGGACTGACGACCCGGTAGAGGATGATGGCGGTGCTCAGCACTATCACCAGGGCGATGGGCCCGGTCCAACCTTCGGTGATCCTGAGCGAGCCTGGCTGTACCCAATTGACTATGCCATAGAGCACCAGCAGTCCCGCGCCGGGGACGCCGAGCGCCGTAAAGGCCCGCAGGGCCGTGTTCTCGATGGGCATAAGCCTCTCCTTCCTTGGTATGGGTCGATGCCGGCTGGCCGACGCAGCGCGCTCCTGGCGATGCATCCCCTACACGCTAGCCCCTCCGCCCGGTTTTGCCAAAACAACGCACAAGGAGACAGGCTCAGCCGCTTACGAACGGCCTCAAGCACGACGGCGAATTCGGCCACGGGCAGGCTCAACAAAGGCAATAGACATACGGCTTTCTGATTCCTCCTCGATGCGCCGTCAGTCACCTTTTCTCTCCATGGCTTGAGGTATAACCCCAGCCAATGGAATTCAGGTGCAAGGGAGAACGGACGCAATGCGAGCAACTTTTTTCATATCAGCCGCTGGTTTACTGGCACTGGCTGTCGGCCTTTCCCATCCAGCCCAGGCAGCCTGTACCCTGCGCTTTACTGCCCCCGGGGATGGCGCAACGGTGAAGTCGCCGGGCATCACCGTTTATGGCCAGGGGGGCGCGGACGCCCAGCAAGGGGATTCCGGCACCGTCACCGCGACGCTGAACGGTTCACCTTTTTTCACCTATGCAGGCTCCTTTACCGCGGCGGTTTCCTTTCTGCAGTCCCGAGGCGTTGCGGTCACGCTCAGGCCCGGGCTGAATTTTCTGGCCGTATCCGGCAATGCGGGCTCTTGCAGCGCCTCCGACAGCATGACGGTGCTGTACGACCCGCTTATGGACCTCGCGGGCAACAAGGGCGACCCCGATGACGGCTTGAGCTGCGCAGAACCCAGCAAGAAGCAGTCCAACCCGATCAATGTGGCGATCGGCAACAAATATCAACAGGAAACGGATTTTCGCGACGCGGGGACTTTTCCGCTGCTGTTCAGCCGCCAGTACAACAGCCTGGATGGCTACTGGCGGCACAACTACTCGAGCCGGCTAAAAATCACCAGCAACGTCATCACGCTGGTCCAGGCCGATGGCCGGGAATCGACCTTCAGCCTGAGCGGCGGTGTCGCGACCCCAGAGCCGACCGAACTCGGGCGATTGGTACAGGATGGTTCAGGCTGGCTCTACAGCGCCCGCACCGAAGAGCGTTTCCAGTTCGACAGCCAGGGCCGCTTACTGCAATGGAGCAACCGCAACGGCCAGCAGCATCACCTCGCCTACAGCGGCGGCTCGGTCACAGTGACCGACGATTTTGGCCATAGCCTGAGTTTTACTCAGGACGACCGCTTCCAACCCCTCACCCTGAGCGTTTCCAGCCTCAGCATCCACTACAGCTACGATGCAACCGCGCGCCTGACCCTGATGGCCATGGACAACGCCGGGGCCAGGTCGGAACGAAAGTTTCACTATGAGGACAACCGTTACCCGCGTTTCCTCACGGGCATCACCGACGAACGCGGCGTGCGTTACGCTACCTGGTCCTATGACGATCAAGGTCGAGCTAAAAGCGGTGAACATGCCGGCGCCGCCGAAAAGGTATCGATCGACTACAACGCCGATGGCTCCCGCACCGTCACCAACGAACTGGGCAGGAAAACCACCTACCGGTTCCAGGTAATTCAGGGCATCCAACGCATCACCGCCATCGAAGGCGAGCCCTCCGCCAACTGCCCGAGCAGCAACTCGACCTTCACCTACGACGACCGCGGCCTGCTCAAGAGCAAGACCGACAACAAGGGCTTTGTCACCACCTTCGCCTACAACGACCGCGGCCTGGAAGAATCCCGCACCGAGGCGTTTGGCACGCCCGAGGCGCGTACCGTCACCACCACCTGGCACCCGACCCTGAACCTGCGCGCCACGGTCAGCGAGCCGGCGCGGATCACCACCTATTTCTACGACGCCCAGGGCCGCTCCACCGGCCAGACCGTCAGCGAACGCTAATGCAGAAGGATCTGACCATGACCCACCGCCTACACCGGGCGAGCCTGCTCGCCCTGGCCTTAACCTGCACCCTCGGCCTGGGCGCGGCCGAAGCCGCGTCGCGCAGCTGGACCTACAGCTACAACGCCCTGGGCCTGATCGAAACCGCCGACGGCCCGCGCACCGACGTGACAGACGTCACCACCTATGGCTACGACCCCCAGGGCCGCTTGACCAGGGTGACCAACGCCTTGGGTCATGTAACGACCCTGAGCGACTTCGAGGCCAACGGCCAGCCGCAGACCGTCACCGACGCCAACGGCGTGGTCAGCAGCTTGACCTACACACCCCAGGGCTGGCTCAAAACGGTTAGCGTGGCGGGCAGCGTTACCGCCTTCGACTACGACGCGGTGGGGCAGATCCTCAAAGTCACCCGCGGCGACGGCAGCTGGTTGGGCTACACCTGGGACGGGGCCCGGCGCCTGCGACGCATCGACAATAACCTGGGCGAGCACATTGCCTACGATGTCGATGCCATGGGCAACCGCACCGAACAGCGGATCAGCGATGCGTCCGGGACCCTGACCCAGCAGCAGAAGTGGGTCTACGACGAACTGGGCCGGCTGATCAGAAACATCGGCCAGGTCGACGGTATCGAG
>DATDTH010000325.1:0-4854 GCA_035290985.1 Pseudomonas sp.
GGAGACAGGCATGAAGAAGCTCAAGCTGGTAATGATCGGGAATGGCATGGCCGGCGTCAGGACGTTGGAGGAGCTGCTCAAGCTCGCCCCGGACCTGTACGAGATCACCGTATTCGGGGCCGAGCCGCACCCGAATTACAACCGCATCCTGCTGTCCCCGGTTCTGGCCGGCGAGCAGAAGTTCGAAGAAATCGTGCTCAACGACCTGAGCTGGTACAGCGACAACGGCATCCGCCTGCTGCTCAACCGCAAGGTGGTCGAGATCGACCGGATCAAGCGCCGGGTGATAGCCGAAGACGGCACCACCGCCGAATACGACCGCCTGCTGATCGCCACCGGCTCCACCCCCTTCGTGCTGCCGATCCCGGGCAACAAGCTGGGCGGCGTAATCGGCTACCGCGACATCGCCGACACCCAGATGATGATGGACACCGCCAAGACCCACAGCCACGCCGTGGTGATAGGCGGCGGCCTGCTCGGCCTGGAGGCCGCCAATGGCCTGAAGCTGCGCGGCATGCACGTGACCGTGGTGCACATCAGCGACTGGCTGATGGAACGCCAGCTGGACAAGACCGCCGGCAAGCTGCTGCAGACCGCCCTGGAAGGTCGCGGCCTGGAGTTCAAGCTGCCGAAAAGCACCGCCGAACTGATCGGCAACGAAGACGGCCGCGTCTGCGCCGTGCGCTTCACCGACGATGAAGTGATTCCCGCCGACCTGGTGGTGATGGCCGCGGGTATCCGCCCCAACACCGAACTGGCGGAGAAATCCGGCATCCCCTGCAACCGCGGGGTACTGGTCAACGACACCATGCAGACCAACGACCCGCGCGTCTATTCGGTCGGCGAGTGCGCCAACCACCGGGGCACCGCCTACGGCCTGGTGGCGCCGCTGTTCGAACAGGCCAAGGTCTGCGCCAATCACCTGGCCCAGCTCGGTTTCGCCCGTTACAAGGGCTCGGTGACCTCGACCAAGCTCAAGGTCACTGGCATCGACCTGTTCTCCGCCGGTGAATTCATGGGCGGCGAAGGCACCGAGACCATCACCCTCTCCGACCCCATAGGCGGCGTGTACAAGAAGCTGGTGATCAAGGACGACATCCTGGTCGGCGCCTGCCTCTATGGCGACACCGCCGACGGCGGCTGGTATTTCCGCCAGGTGCGCGAGAACCACAACGTCGCGCAGATCCGCGATCACCTGATGTTCGGCGAGAACGCCATCGGCGACGTCGGCCACCAGGGCGCGGAAAAGACCGCCAGCATGCCCGACAGCACGGAAATCTGCGGCTGCAACGGCGTATGCAAGGGCACCATAGTCAAAGCCATCCAGGAAAACGGCCTGTTCAGCGTCGACGACATCAAGAAGCACACCAAGGCCGCCAGCTCCTGCGGCTCCTGTGCCGGCCTGGTCGAGCAGATCCTGATCAGCACGGTCGGCGGCGCCGCCGATGTGAAGCCGAAAAGCGAGAAGGCCATCTGTGGCTGCAGCGACCTGAACCATGGCCAGATCCGCCAGGCGATCCGCCAGCAGCACCTGACCAGCATCGCGGCCGTGATGACGGCCCTGCACTGGTCGACGCCCAACGGCTGCGCCACCTGCCGCCCGGCGCTGAACTACTACCTGATCTCCAGCTGGCCCGGCGAAGCCAAGGACGACCCGCAGTCGCGCCTGATCAATGAGCGGGCCCACGCCAATATCCAGAAGGACGGCACCTATTCGGTGGTGCCGCGCATGTGGGGCGGCGTGACCAACTCCGCCGAGCTGCGGCGCATCGCCGATGTCGCCGACAAGTTCCAGGTGCCCATGGTCAAGGTCACCGGCGGTCAGCGCATCGACCTGCTGGGCATCAAGAAAGAGGACCTGCCGGAAGTCTGGAAGGACCTCGACATGGCCTCCGGCCACGCCTATGGCAAATCCATCCGCACGGTGAAGACCTGCGTCGGCATCGAGTTCTGCCGCTTCGGCACCCAGAATTCCACGCAACTGGGCATCGACCTGGAGCATGACCTGTTCAACATGTGGTCGCCGCACAAGGTCAAGCTGGCCGTCTCCGGCTGCCCGCGCAACTGCGCCGAGGCCGGTATCAAGGACGTCGGCGTGATCGGCGTCGACTCCGGCTGGGAGATGTATATAGGCGGCAACGGCGGGATCAAGACCGAGGTCGCGGAATTCTTCGTCAAGCTCAAGACCGCCGAGGAAGTGCGTGAATACAACGGCGCCTTCCTGCAGCTGTACCGCGAGGAAGCCTTCTACCTCGAGCGCACCGTGCATTACCTGCAGCGGGTCGGCATGGAGCATATCAAGAAGGCAGTGGTCGAGGATGCGGCCAGCCGCAAGGCGCTGAATGAGCGCCTGCAGTTCGCCCTGTCCTTCGAGCAGGACCCCTGGAAGGAACGCATCGAGCAGCCGCTGCTGAAGAAAGAGTTCGACCGTATCACCCTGGTGGAGGCGTCCGTATGAGCTGGCTGGATATCTGTGCCCTGGAAGAGATCAATGTCCTGGGCTCGCGCATAGTCGCCGGGCCCAAGGGCGATATCGCGATCTTCCGGACCTCGGACGATGAGGTCTTCGCCCTGGACGACCGCTGCCCGCACAAGGGCGGGCCGCTGTCCCAGGGCCTGGTCTACGGCAAGCGGGTCGCCTGTCCGTTGCACAACTGGCAGATCGAACTGGCCAACGGCGAGGCCCTGGCGCCGGACGAGGGCTGTGCCCACCGCCACGACGTCAAGGTGGAAGGCGGTCGCGTGCTGCTGTCGCTGATCAACGCGGCCCCCGCCGCAGCCTGCCTCTGAAACCCTGTTTAGCCGCCTTTTTACGGAATTTTCGCCATGTCTCCAACCGCTGAAACACGCATCACCGCCTCGACCTGCTGCTATTGCGGCGTGGGCTGCGGCGTGCTGATCGAGCATGACGACGAAAAGGTGCTGGATGTAAAGGGCGACCCGCAGCACCCGGCCAACTTCGGCAAGCTTTGCAGCAAGGGCGCGACCCTGCACCTGACCGGTGACCTGGGCGCCCGCGCGCTCTATCCGGAGTTGCGCCTGGGCAAGGGCCTGGCGCGTTCACGCAGCGATTGGGACAGCGCCCTGGACCATGCGGCCAACCGCTTCGCCGAGACCATCCGTGAACACGGCCCCGACAGCGTGGCTTTCTACATCTCCGGCCAGTTGCTGACCGAGGACTACTACGCCTTCAACAAGCTGGCCCGGGCCCTGGTCGGCACCAACAACATCGACAGCAATTCGCGGCTGTGCATGTCCTCGGCCGTGGTCGGCTACAAGCGCAGCCTGGGCGCCGACGCGCCGCCCTGCAACTACGAAGACCTCGAGCTGAGCGATTGCGTACTGATCGCCGGCAGCAACATGGCCTTCGCCCATCCGGTGCTGTTCCGCCGCCTGGAAGAGGCCAAGGCCAAGCGCCCGGACATGCAGATCATCGTCATCGACCCGCGGCGCACCGACACCTGCGAGCTGGCCGACCTGCACCTGGCGATCCAGCCGGGCACAGACGTGGCGCTGTTCCACGGCATCCTGCATATCCTGCTGTGGGAAGGCTGGATCGACCGCCGTTACATCGAGGCCCACACCGAGGGCTTCGACGCCCTGAAGACCCTGGTGCGCGACTACAGCCCGCAGATGGTCAGCGAGCTGTGCGGCATCAGCCAGGAAGACCTGCAGACCTGCGCCCGGCTGATCGGCAGCGCGCCCAGTTTCCTCTCGCTCTGGTGCATGGGGCTGAACCAGTCCAGCGCCGGCAGCGCCAAGAACAGCGCCCTGATCAACCTGCACCTGGCCACCGGCCAGATCGGCCGGGCCGGCGCCGGTCCCTTCTCCCTCACCGGTCAGCCGAACGCCATGGGCGGCCGCGAAACCGGCAGCCTGGCGAACCTGCTACCGGGTCACCGCGACGCGGCGGATGCCACGCACCGGGCCGAGGTCGCCGGCTACTGGGGCGTCGAGGGGTTGCCGGGGAGCACCGGACTGACCGCGATCGAGCTATTCGAGGCGGTGCATGCCGGCACCATCAAGGCCCTGTGGATCGCCTGCACCAACCCGGCGCAGTCCATGCCCGACCAGGCCACCGTGCGCCGCGCGCTGGAGCGCGCCGAGTTCGTGGTGGTGCAGGAGGCTTTCGCGATCGCCGCCACCTGCGACTGGGCCGACCTGCTGCTGCCTGCCACCACCTGGGGTGAAAAAGACGGCACCGTCACCAACAGCGAGCGCCGCATCAGCCGCGTGCGCGCGGCCGTGCCCGCGCCCGGCGAGGCCCGGCACGACTGGCGCACCGTGGTCGACTTCGCTCAGCGGCTCGAAGCCAGGCTGCGCCCCGGCCTGCCCACGCTCTTCCCCTACCCCGACGCCGAATCCATCTGGCTCGAACACCGCGAGTCCACCCGCGGCCGCGACCTCGACATCACCGGCCTCTCCTGGCCGATGCTGGACGCGCAAGGTCCGCAACAATGGCCGCTGCGTGAAGGCGAAACACAAGGGAAGGTCCGCCTCTACGCCGACGGCATCTTCCCCACCGCCGACGGCAAAGCCCGTTTCGCCGCCCTGCCCTGGCAACCGCTGGCCGAGCCGCGTGATTCGCGCTACCCGTTCTCGCTCACCACCGGCCGCCTGCGCGACCAGTGGCACGGCATGACGCGCACCGGCACGCTCGGCCGCCTGTTCGGCCACGTGGCCGAGCCCGCGGTACAGCTGCACCCGCAGGACATGGAGCGCCGTGGCCTGAAAGACGGCGACCTGGTGCACGTCACCAGCAAACGCGGCTCCATCGTGCTGCCGCTGCAGGCCAGCAAAGAAATCGGCCTGTCGCAGGCCTTCATCGCCATGCACTGGGGCGCGGAATACCTG
>DATDTH010000326.1:0-4522 GCA_035290985.1 Pseudomonas sp.
GTGAATATGACCAGCAAAGCGACCAACCCACAGACCCGCCATTGGCAAGCGCTCAGCGAAGCCCATCACCTGGCGCCGTTCAGCGACTTCAAGCAGCTGAAGGAAAAGGGCCCGCGGATCATCACCAAGGCCGAAGGCGTGTATATCTGGGACAGCGAGGGCAACAAGATCCTCGATGGCATGGCCGGTCTCTGGTGCGTGGCGATCGGTTACGGCCGTGACGAGCTGGCGGATGCCGCCAGCAAACAGATGAAGGAATTGCCGTTTTACAACCTGTTTTTCCAGACCGCTCACCCGCCGGTACTGGAACTGGCCAAGGCGATTTCCGATATCGCCCCGGCGGGGATGAATCATGTGTTCTTCACCGGTTCCGGTTCCGAAGGCAACGACACCATGCTGCGCATGGTCCGTCATTACTGGGCGATCAAGGGCCAGCCGCAGAAGAAGGTCATCATCAGCCGGATCAATGGCTACCACGGCTCCACCGTGGCCGGCGCCAGCCTGGGCGGCATGAGCTATATGCACGAACAGGGCGACTTGCCGATTCCGGGCATCGTGCACATCCCGCAGCCCTACTGGTACGGTGAGGGCGGCGACATGACGCCGGACGCGTTCGGCATCTGGGCCGCCGAACAGCTGGAGAAGAAGATCCTCGAGGTTGGCGAAGAGAATGTCGCGGCCTTTATCGCCGAGCCGATTCAGGGTGCGGGCGGTGTGATCATTCCGCCGGACAGCTACTGGCCGAAGATCCGCGAGATCCTGGCCAAGTACGACATCCTGTTCGTCGCCGATGAAGTGATCTGCGGCTTCGGCCGTACCGGCGAGTGGTTCGGCAGCGACTATTACGGCAATAGCCCGGACATGATGACCATCGCCAAGGGCCTGACCTCCGGCTATATCCCCATGGGTGGGCTGATAGTGCGCGACGAAATAGTCGAAGTGCTCAATCAGGGCGGCGACTTCAACCACGGCTTCACCTATTCCGGGCATCCGGTGGCCGCCGCTGTGGCCCTGGAAAACATCCGCATCCTGCGCGACGAGAAGATCATCGAGCGGGTGAAGAGCGAAACGGCACCCTATTTGCAGCAGCGTTTGCGTGAGCTGGCGGATCATCCGCTGGTGGGCGAGGTGCGCGGTGTCGGCCTGTTGGGCGCCATCGAGCTGGTCCAGAACAAAGAGACCCGTGCACGGTTCGAGGGCAAGGGCGTAGGCATGATCTGCCGCCAGCACTGCTTCGACAACGGGCTGATCATGCGCGCGGTGGGTGACACCATGATCATTTCGCCGCCCCTGGTGATCAGCAAGGACGAGATCGATGAGTTGATCAGCAAGGCGCGCAAGTGCCTGGATCTGACCGCGGCGATGGTTCTGGCTTGAGTGCCGGGCCAGACCTTGCCAGACTGCGCCGGTGCGTTGGCCCGACTCACCTCGGGGTGAACGGGTCGTCCGCTGTCGCAGCGGCGCCCGCAGGCGCGCCATCGCCCGGATACCTACACAACAACAGGAGCTGTAACGCATGAAATTATTCGGCAAAACCCTTCTCGCGTTGTCCCTTATGGGCGCCGTGGCCGGTGCCGTGCAGGCCGATGACAAGGTCCTGCATGTTTACAACTGGTCCGATTACATCGCGCCGGACACCCTGGAAAAATTCACCCAAGAGTCCGGGATCAAAGTCGTCTACGACGTCTTCGACAGCAATGAAACCCTGGAAGCCAAGCTGCTGGCGGGCAAGTCGGGTTACGACATAGTGGTGCCGTCCAACAATTTCCTGGCCAAGCAGATCAAGGCCAAGGTCTACCAGCCGCTGGACAAGTCCAAGTTGCCGAACTGGCAGAACCTGAACAAGAACCTGCTCAAGACCCTGGAGGTCAGCGACCCGGGCAACGAGCATGCTTTCCCCTATATGTGGGGCTCGATCGGTATCGGCTATAACGCCGCCAAGATCAAGGAAGTGCTGGGCGAAAACGCGCCGGTGGATTCCTGGGACCTGCTGTTCAAGCCGGAAAACATCGAGAAGCTCAAGAGCTGCGGCGTCAGCTTCCTCGATTCGCCCACCGAGATCCTGCCGATCGCCCTGCATTACCTGGGCTACAAGACCGACAGCCAGGATCCGAAAGAGCTGAAGGCCGCCGAGGAACTGTTCCTGAAGATCCGTCCTTCGGTCACCTACTTCCACTCGTCCAAGTACATCTCCGACCTGGCCAACGGCAATATCTGCGTCGCGGTGGGCTACTCCGGCGACATCTACCAGGCCAAGTCCCGTGCCGAGGAAGCCAAGGCCGGGGTCGAGGTCAAGTACAACATCCCCAAGGAAGGCGCCGGTACCTTCTTCGACATGGTGGCCATTCCGGCCGACGCGAGCAATGTCGAGGGCGCGCACCAGTTCATGAACTTCCTGCTGCGTCCGGACATCATGGCGTCGATCACCAACGAAGTGCAGTTCCCCAACGGCAACGCCGCCGCAACTCCGCTGGTGGATGAGGCCATTCGCACCGACCCGGGTATCTACCCGAGCGATGCCGTAATGGCCAAGCTGTATGCCTTTAGCGACCTGCCCGCCAATGTGCAGCGCACCATGACCCGCAGCTGGACCAAGATCAAGTCCGGTCGCTGATCCGCGATATCCTCCGGTGGGCTTGACCCGCCGGAGGCCCGTCAGGTGACGGATCCGTATGTGCTTTCCAGGTTTTTCGAGCGGCCCGCTGGGGTCGGCGGCTGGTTGCACCCCGAAAATGCTGGACGATAGCCGCCGCGATCTACACTTGCCGGCTGACGGCGACCCACAATAAAAGAGGACTGACCCGTGCGTACATCCTTGCGTTATGCCCTGCTAGGGGCCCTGGCGACCCTGAGCCTGAATGCTCTGGCCGAGCCGACCGTGCATATCTACAACTGGTCCGATTACATCGGTGAGGGCACCCTGGCGGATTTCCAGAAGGCCACCGGTATCAAGCCCGTGTATGACGTCTTCGACTCCAACGAAACCCTGGAAGGCAAGCTGCTGGCCGGCCGTTCCGGCTATGACGTGGTGGTGCCGTCCAATCATTTCCTCGGCAAGCAGATCAAGGCGGGCGCCTTCCAGAAGCTGGACCGGGCGCAATTGCCGAACTTTAAACACCTGGACCCGGCGTTGCTCAAGCAGTTGGAGGTCAACGACCCCGGCAATCTGTACGCCGTTCCCTACCTGTGGGGCACCAATGGCATCGGCTACAACGTCGAGAAGGTCAAGGCGGTGCTGGGTGTCGAGCAGATCGACTCCTGGGCCGTGCTGTTCGAACCAGAGAATATCAAGAAGCTTTCCGGCTGCGGGGTCGCCTTCCTCGATTCGGCCGATGAACTGATTCCGGCCATGCTCAACTATCTGGGGCTGGACCCCAACAGCCTGAACCCGGCGGATTACCAGAAGGCCGAGGCCAAGCTGCTGGCCGTGCGGCCCTATGTGACCTATTTCCATTCCTCCAAGTACATCGGCGATCTGGCCAATGGCGACATCTGCGTCGCGGTCGGTTTCTCCGGCGATGTCCTGCAGGCCGCCGACCGGGCCGAAGAGGCCGGCAAAGGCGTGAAGATCGCCTTCGCCATTCCCAAGGAAGGCGCCAACCTGTGGTTCGACATGCTGGCGATTCCGGCCGATGCGAGCAACGCCAAGGAGGCCCATGCCTTTATCGACTACCTGCTGCAACCGGCGGTGATCGCCCAGGTCAGCGACTATGTCGGCTACGCCAACCCGAACCTGGCGGCCGGGCCGCTGATGGACCAGGAGGTGCGCAACGACGCTTCGGTCTACCCGCCCCAGGCGGTGCTGGACAAACTCTACGTTTCGGCGGAGCTGCCGCCCAAGGTGCAGCGTGCGATGACCCGCAGCTGGACCAAGGTCAAGTCGGGTCAATGAGTTCAAAAGGCCCGGCCGCAGGGGCCGGGTCCTCTAATTCCAATATGGTTGGGAGTTTTGGTAATGGCACTTGCCTCCGGCGCCTTTAAGAAAGCCCTCGAGGGCAACCAGCAACCTAAAGAGGTGCTGGTTAAAATCGACCGGGTGACCAAGAAGTTCGACGAGACGATAGCGGTGGACGATGTGTCCCTGACTATCAACAAGGGCGAGATCTTCGCTTTGCTCGGCGGCTCGGGTTCAGGAAAATCGACCTTGCTGCGCATGCTGGCCGGGTTCGAACGGCCCACCGAAGGACGGATCTTTCTCGATGGCCAGGACATCACCGACCTGCCGCCCTACGAGCGGCCGATCAACATGATGTTCCAGTCCTATGCGCTGTTTCCGCACATGACCGTGGCGCAGAACATCGCCTTCGGCCTCAAGCAGGACCGCATGGCCAAGGACGAGATCGACGCGCGGGTCGCCGAGATGCTCAAGTTGGTGCAGATGAGCCAATATGCCAAGCGCAAGCCGCACCAACTGTCCGGCGGTCAACGCCAGCGCGTGGCACTGGCCCGCTCCCTGGCCAAGCGCCCGAAACTGCTGCTGCTCGATGAGCCGATGGGCGCCCTGGACAAGAAGCTGCGCTCG
>DATDTH010000327.1:0-5178 GCA_035290985.1 Pseudomonas sp.
GTCGACGGTCTTCACGCTGATGGCCAGCTGTTCGGCGATCTCGCGGTTGGTGTAGCCCTGCACCAGCGGCAGCAACACGTCGCGCTCGCGCGGGGTCAGGCTGGCCAGGCAGGCCTGCAACTGGCTGTGCCCGCTGCTGCCGGCATGTCCGGCGGCGCCGCTGCTCAGGGCCTGCTGCACGCTGTCGAGCAGCAGCTGCTCGTTGTAGGGTTTCTCGATAAAGTCCCGGGCGCCGGCCTTGAAGGCGCGCACCACTATGGGCACGTCGGCGTGGCCGCTGACGAAGATCACCGGCAGCTCGATACCCTCGGCGCGCATCGCTTCCTGCACGTTCAACCCGCCCATGCCGGGCATGCGCACATCCAGCAACACGCAGGCATTGAGCCGGGCATCGCAGGCCTCGAGAAAGGCCCGGCCGCTGGTGAACGGCAGGGCCTTCAGGCCGACCGATTCCAGCAGCCAGACGGTCGAGTCGAGCATGCCCTGATCGTCGTCCACCACATACACCACCTGCTCCGCCGCACCGGGCATGGCCTCACTCCTGTCGCTCGTTCGAATTGTTGCTATGGATTGTTAGGGGGCTGCTTGGCTTCTTGCACCGGCAGGCGGCAGCTCAGCAGCAAGCCGTCCGCCTCCCCGCGCCGTGCATCCAGGGCACCGCCAAAGCCCTCGACTATGCTGCGGCTCATGGACAGGCCGAGCCCCAGGCCATCGGGCTTGCTGGTGTAGAAGGGGGTGAAGATCCGTTCCAGCTCCGCGTCCGCCAGGCCCAGGCCCTGGTCGCGCACCTGGATCTCCACCCGGCCGTCTTCGTCCAGGGCGGCGGCGAGCAGGATACGCGAGGCCTGCCCCGGGTGCGCCTCGCGGTTGGCATCGATGGCATTGCGCAGCAGGTTGAGCAGCACCTGTTCGAGCAACACGCGGTCGGCATAGACCAGCGGCAGCGCGTCCGGCAACAGCTCCTCGATCGTCACCCCATAGGTGCTGGCCTCCCAGGCGCAGAGGCGCACCGCCTCGCGGGCCAGGTCGGCGACCGCCAGGGCCTGCATTCGCCGCTGGCCCTTGCGCAGGAAGGCGCGCAGGCGCTTGATCACCGCCGAAGCATGATTGGCGTGTTCGGTGATGCGTTCCAGGCCCTGGGCCACCCGCTCGGCCGCCTG
Organism: Pseudomonas sp.; assembly: GCA_035290985.1. Classification (GTDB taxonomy): domain Bacteria; phylum Pseudomonadota; class Gammaproteobacteria; order Pseudomonadales; family Pseudomonadaceae; genus Aquipseudomonas. Next base: position 1,161 of record DATDTH010000327.1, read on the forward strand.
GGGGTTCTGCCCCAGGCTCTGCAGGTAGCGCTGGCTGGCGCTGGCGTAGTTGACCACCGCCGCCAACGGCTGGTTGATCTCGTGGGCGATGCCCGAGGCCAGCTCGCCAAGCGTCACCAGGCGCGCGGTATGGGCCAGCTCGTCCTGATGCCGGCGCTGCTGCGCCTCGCGCAGCTCGCGCTCGGTCATGTCCCGTGCCACCAGCGAGTAATAGCGCTCGCCCCCCGCCGCCCGATGGGCCAGCAGCACCAGGGACACCGGCACCGAGGGCCCGCCATTGGGCGGCTGCAGGCGCGAGTCGGCGCTCCATACGCCGCAGCGCTCGGCCGTGCGCCAGCCCTCGCCCTGCAGGCGCACCAGGTCATCGCGGGCCAGGAGTGCGGCGAGCGGCGGCATCGGCTGCTGTTCGTCGAGCCCCAGCGTGCGCCGCGCCGCCGGGTTGAGGTAGGTGACCTGGCCCTCGGGGTCGATGAACAGCACCGGGTCGGTATTGACCTCCACCACTTCGGCCAGGCGGCGCTTGTTCTCCTCGGCCAGCACCCGCGCGGTGATGTCCCGCGACACGCTGACCACCTCGACCACGCCGCCGGTGTAGGTTTCGCGGATGGCGCGGCTGGCGGTCTCGAACCAGAGGTAATGGCCGTCGCGGTGGCGGATGCGGTAGGTCATGGTGTGGTAGCCGTCCTGTTCCAGGGCATCGCGGGCGCGCTGCACCAGCTGCGCCACATCCTGGGCATGGAACAGGCCCTGGGCCAGCTGCCCGCGCAACGCCTCCGGCCAGTAGCCGAGCAGGGTCCAGGAGGCCGGCGAGGCGTCGAGGAAACGCCCGTCCGGGGTGTGCCGGGAGATCAGGTCGGTGGTGTTCTCGGTGATCAGCCGGTACAGCCGCCGCGCCGTGGCCGCCGCGCGGGCGGCCGAGACCTGGGCGGTGGCCTCGCGGCAACGGGCCAGCACCCGCTGCGCCTGGGGATCGGGGATAAAGGTCCAGATCAGGATCCGCCCCGCGCACTGTGCCTCGACCTCCTCGATCGCCCGCTGCTGTTCGAGGCAGGCGCGTACCAGCGCCCCGTGGTTGACCGGCAGCAGTTCCAGCACCTGGGGCCTCTCGCCAAGCAGCGCCAGGAGCGCCGCATTCAGCTCCAGCGGCCGGGCCTGGGCATCCAGCAGCAGGCTCGGTTGCGGGTCGTGACCGAGCAGGGGCGAGCCGCGCAACTGATCGTCCAGGGTCCCCAACAGGGTTGCCAGGGCGTCGTGGACCCAGCCCAGCCAGTCCAGGCTGACGCCCTCGCGCACCTCCACCAATAACAGGCCGGACTGCCCCGGCTGCAGGCTCAGGTCGAACACCTGGCCATGGCTGATCGCCGCCCGCCGCAGGCGCCCGGACAGCCAGCAATCGAGCCCCCGCACCCGTCCCAGGTCGAGCCGGCCCAGGCTCGCCAGTTGTTCGAACAGCGGCTGGTCGCTGGCCAGCAGCGGATCGCCCAGGCCGGGCGGCAGGTGCTGGGCACTGCCCTCGTGGCGGTAGATGGCCGTGCCCGGCTGCCAGCTCAGGTAGATGGCCTGGCGCACCTCGGGGCAGTCGCACAGGGCCCTGCACAGGGCATCGGCGCAGACCGCCAGGGGCAGGCCTTCGCGCTGCAGGCGCAGCCAGCTGTGCAAGGCGACCGGGGCTGGAGTCATGGCAATTCCTGTTAATGATGTCGCCAGCATATAGGCAGTACCCGCCCCTGGCTCTACGGCCTCAGTATAAGAAAGCAGAACCTAGTAACTATACTATAAGACACTAGTAGTACTTCCATATCAGATAGGGACTGCTGTTAAATGGTGCCCCATGACGAGCCGCGTGCTCCGCATCCAGCGGGGCACTCAGCCGCACAGAGCTAATAATCAGCCACCGGGTGCCCAGCATGTCGATCTTTGAACAGGGTCTTGCCCCTGCCGCCGTCAACCATATCGCCCTCTCCCCGCTCAGCTTCATCGAGCGCACCGCCAGCGTTTACCCGCACTACCCGGCGGTGATCCACGGTTCGATCCGCCGCACCTGGGCCGAGACCTACGCGCGCTGCCGGCGCCTGGCCTCGGCCCTGGCCGGACGCGGTATCGGCAAGGGCGACACGGTGGCGGTCATGCTGCCGAACATCCCGCAGATGCTCGAGGCACACTTCGGCGTGCCGATGATCGGCGCGGTGCTCAACCCCCTCAATGTGCGCCTGGACGCCGAGGCCATCGCCTTTATGCTGCAGCACGGCGAAGCCAAGGTGCTGATCACCGACCGCGAGTTCCATGACGTGATCCATGCGGCCGTCGGCATGCTCGACCACCCACCTCTGGTCATCGACGTCGACGACCCGGAATACGGCGAAGGCCAGGCGGTCAGCGCGCTGGATTACGAAGCCCTGCTCGCCGAGGGTGACCCGGCCTTCGCCTGGCAGTGGCCGGACGACGAATGGCAGGCGATCAGCCTCAACTACACCTCCGGCACCACCGGCAACCCCAAGGGCGTGGTCTACCACCACCGCGGCGCCTACCTGAACGCCCTGGGCAACCAGATGACCTGGGCCATGGGCAACCACCCGGTCTACCTCTGGACCCTGCCGATGTTCCACTGCAACGGCTGGTGCTACCCCTGGACCATCACCGCCCTGGCCGGGGTGCACGTGTTCCTGCGCCGCGTCGACCCGCAGAAGATCCTCACCCTGATCCGCGAGCACCGCGTCAGCCACCTGTGCGGCGCGCCCATCGTGCTCAACGCCCTGGTCAACATGCCGGACTCGGCCAAGGCCGCCATCGAGCACCCGGTCAACGCCATGGTCGCCGGTGCGGCGCCACCGGCCAAGGTCATAGGCGCGGTCGAGGCGATGGGCATCAAGGTCACCCACGTCTACGGCCTGACCGAGGTCTACGGCCCGGTCACGGTGTGCGCCTGGCACGCGGAGTGGGACGCGCTGCCGCTGGATGAGCGGGCGCGGATCAAGTCGCGCCAGGGCGTGCGCTACCCGACCCTGGAAGGGGTGATGGTCGGCGATCCCAAGACCCTGGAACCGACCCCGCGGGACGGCGAGACCATCGGCGAGATCTTCATGCGCGGCAACACCGTGATGAAGGGCTACCTGAAGAACCCCACCGCCACCGCCGAGGCCTTCGAGGGCGACTGGTTCCACACCGGCGACCTGGCTGTGTGTCACCCGGACGGCTACGTGGAGATCCGCGACCGCCTGAAGGACATCATCATTTCCGGCGGCGAGAACATCTCCACCATCGAGTTGGAAGGCGTGCTCTATCGCCACCACGGGGTGCTGGAGGCCGCCGTGGTCGCCCGCCCGGATGAGAAATGGGGCGAGACGCCCTGCGCCTTCATCACCCTCAAGGCCGATCACCAGGACGTCAAGGAGGCCGACATCATCGCCTTCTGCCGCGAGCACCTGGCCGGCTTCAAGGTGCCGCGCACCGTGGTCTTCACCCAACTGCCGAAGACCAGCACCGGCAAGATCCAGAAGTTCGTCCTGCGCGACCGGGCCAAGACCCTTTAACAGCGCAACCCACCGCTTTCACAACAACAAGAACCGGCACGCGCCCGACGGGCGCGGCTTGCCGCTGGAGGCACTCCGATGCAATTGATCACGCGTAAAGACGGCGATGAACAGCCGTACTGGGGCCTGGGCCCGTTCAAGGTCCGCCTGCCCTTCGTGCACTATCGCTGGGAAACCGCCGAGATGCTCCAGGCCCTGATCATGTTCGTGGTCAGCCTGGGCATGATCCCGTTGCTGGAAAAATACCTCGGCCTGCCCTATGACGTGGCCCTGGCCTATGTGGTGATCTGCGGCATCGGCTTCATGCTGCCGGCCCTGCTCGGCGTGCCGCTGGTGCCGGGCTGGATCACCCCCGGCATTCCGGTGGTGCTGTTGTTTCTCGGCGGCTTTAAACCTGGCCCGGAGGCGATTCAGGCGCTGTTTGCCCTGCAATTTCTGGTCTTCGTGATCTTCCTGTTTCTCGGCGTCACGCGGCTGGGCAGCGCACT
>DATDTH010000328.1:0-11558 GCA_035290985.1 Pseudomonas sp.
GACGCCCAAGGCCAGCCGGTGCCTGCGCCGCCGGCCATGACTCGACCCGTATCGTTTTGGATATGAGCGGCATTTCTGGAATTCCCGAAATCCTCCACGAAGAAGATGGCTGGCGCATGCGTTTAGCCCGCCCTGCGGACAATGCCCGCCTATGCGGCTTGTTCCGGGAAGTGGACATGTCCGCGGACCTGTGCCTGGCGGAGGAACGTGACCCGGACTTTTTTGCCCTGCATCGCGCGCAAAGCCCGCAGTCTTACAGCGTGATACTGGAGGACTCGACTCAAACCGATCGCCCGGCTTTTGGTTGCGCCAGCATCCTGGCTCGCGATGCCTGGTATGGCACGGAGATTCGCCGAGTTGGCTATGCCTGCGATTTGCGGATTGAAAACGGCTTTCGTGGCGCCCGCGTATTCCCGACCGTGATCGATAAGTTCATGTCCTTTATGCAGGCGCATGAAGGTATTGACCTGATGTACAGCGCCGTATTGAGCAGCAATCAGCGTGGCCGAAACGCACTGCTCAACCAGAACAGCAAGCGCGCCGGCCAACCTGTGGGTCAGGTCATGACGCCCTACAACATGACCTCGATCCAGTTTGTCGGTGCGCGCATGCCCAGTGATCCACGGGTCCAGCGCGCCCAGGATGCGGACCGGGCAGCCTTGGTCGAATTTCTGGCCGAACAACAAAAACAGCGCCTGTTCGGCTATGTCGTCGACGACGCCTGGTTTCAGTCCAGGCTCGACCAGTGGCCAGGCATGCGCCTGGAGGATTTCTTCCTCCTCAAAAGCGGTGATGGCCGCATTTTGGCCTGTGCGGCCCCCTGGGATACCGCGGCGCACCTGCGCCGGTCTCGGGTCATCAAGTATCAGGGCAAGATGCAATGGCTGCGCATGGCTTACAACGCCGAAGCCCGTTTACGGGGCTTTGCCAAATTACCCGTGCCGGGTGATTGCTTCCACTTTGTTTACCTGACCCATCTGGAAGTCAGCGACGATCAGCCCGCGCTGTTGGATGCCCTGCTGTGTGGCATTTACAACGCCTTGCGCGAACAGCCCTGGCACTTCATGAGCTTGATGGTGCCCATTGGCAGCCCGCTGGAAGCCGGTTTGAAGCGCTTTCGCCTGCAACGCATGGCCATGGAGTTGCTCGCCTTCAGCAATGCGCGCTCCTCCTGGCATGGCCGGTCCTTGAGCACCCTTAGACCGGGCTTTGAAATGGCACTTCACTGAGACCATGGACAAGGAACGCATATGACTCCCCAACAATACCGTGAACTGCGCCAGAAGCTGGCCAAGGATGGCCTGTTCAAAGCGCGCAATGGAACGGGGCTGGCCATGGTGGTTGGCGAGGCCAGCCTGTTCTTGGGCGGTCTGTTCTGGCTCAGTGCGCTGCAGCCCTGGTCAATCGGCTTCATTGTTCTGCAGATACTGCTGGGCTCATCGGTCTTTCGCCTGTTTGTCTTGATGCATGACTGCGGGCACTACAGCTTGTTCCGAACCCGCTGGCTCAACACCCTGTTCGGTCTTTTGACCAGCATGCCCGGTCTCGTCCCGCTGGAGGGCTGGCGTGAGAACCACTTCCAGCATCACCGCTGGGTCGGCATTCGCGACAAGGATCCTTCCGCCGTGGGCCTGATCAGCTTTGAACAAAAGAAGCAATACTCGCGCCTGTATGTGAGCCTGCTGCGGCTGATCTGGGTGCTGCGCCTGCCTGTGCCTGCCCTCACCTTCATTATCAATAGCCTGTGGCTGTGCTCGTTTCGCCTCGCCCGGCAAGGCCGGTACAAACGCGCGGCCAAGGTTTTTTTCTCGACTTTGGTTGCAGTGGCGCCCCATGCGCTGGCTGTGGCATGGCTCGGCGGATCGACCTACCTGACCTACTTCGGTCCCATCCTGCTGACCTGGTTGCTCTGGTACGAAATGATCAACCTACCCCACCACTCTGGCCTGTATCCACTCGATTCGAAGCAACACCCAGAGCCCTTGGCGTTGTACGAACAGCAAAGGGTTAGCCGTTCGACCTATGTGCCAACCTGGCTGTCTGCGGTGCTGTGCTACCACTTCACCTTGCATGCCGAACATCACTTGTTCCCCTTGATCCCCTGGCACCACCTGCCGGCTGTACGCAAGGCATTGGCGCAAATACAGGTGCATGACTACCTGGACGTGCCCTTTATCAAGTTCAACATGGCGCTGCGCAGAGAAGACCCCGTCCAGGTCTTGTTGAACCAGATGTCACCTGCCATTCAGCGCTTGCACAAACCCTTGCTACGCCCATGACCCCAGCTAGAGCATTTTCGCCTTACTTTTTGCCCGTCTTGCAGCTGGCTGTTTTCGTAGCCCGAACAAGCCTTGGCGCAGTCCGGGGCCGCGGAGCCCCGGATGGCGCTGCGCTTATCCGGGCTACTTTGGCAGACAGGTTTTTCCTGAAAACGCCCTAATAAAATCCTGAGGTAAGTCGTATGAACAGCAGCCAACAACGCATTCTCGTCACCGGTGCTGCCGGGTATCTGGCGTCCTGGGTCGTCGAACACTTGCTGCGCCAGGGTCACCGGGTGCACGGCAGCGTGCGCAGCCTGGACGATCAACAGAAAACTGCCCATCTGCAGCAGTTGGCGAGCGTGCTGCCCGGCACGCTGCGTTTGTTTGAAGCCGACTTGCTGGTTGAGGGCAGCTTCGATCAGGCCATGCAGGGCTGTGATGCCGTGATTCATTGCGCCTCACCCTACTTTTTAGAAGACTGCCCAGACCCCGAGGCGCAATTGCTGCGGCCCGCCGTGCAGGGCACCCGCAATGTCTTGAATGCGGTCAATCGCTGCCAGTCGGTGCGACGGGTGGTGCTCACCAGCAGCGTTCTGGCGCTGTACAACGACGCCCAGGACCTCGCCACTCAACCCGCGCAAAGGGTCGAGGAAAGCCACGTGAACCCCAATACCGAGCTCCGGCATAACCCCTATGCCTATTCCAAAACCATGGCCGAGCGTGCTGCCTGGGATATGCAACGAGCGCAGACGCGCTGGGACATGGTGAGCATTCACCCTGGCGCTATTTTTGGCCCGTCGCTGTCCGCGCGCGCCGACGCCACCAGCGTCGGCATGCTCACCCAGTTTCTCAATGGCTCGTTCCGTCGGGGGGTGCCGCGGCTCTGGATGGGCCTGGTGGATGTGCGCGATGCGGCCCAGGCGCACGTCACTGCAGCCCGGCTGAAGAGCGCCAGCGGCCGTTACATCGTGGTAGCCGAAAGCGCCCGCTTGCTCGATATGGCGGCCCTGATGGACCTCGCAGCGGTGGGCATCAAAGACCGACTGCCCAGCGCTGAAGCGCCGAAAAGCCTGCTTTGGCTGATTGCGCCGCTGCTCGGCCTGCGGCGCCGCTACATTGCCCGCAACGTCGGCTATCCGTTGGCCTTCAACAACAGCCGTAGCCAGCGCGAGTTGGGGCTTGCCTACCGCAACCTGGGCAGCACGCTTAACGAGCACATTCAGCAGATCGCCAGCGATGGCTTGCTGAAGTAAGCGCAAGGCCAGACGCTTTGTGTAGGCTGGCGTAGAGCTGTTTTTTAGCCCGTAGGATGGGTTGAGCGCAGCGATACCCATCAAACAGCGCTTTTGGCCGTGACCTGCATTCCACCCTGTAGGTCCGTGGTGTACTGCCTTCGGCGAGTACACCCTACGTGCTGGTGGTCTCGGCGCGCTGTCCAGCGACAGTGCGTAGGATGGGTTGAGCGCAGCGATACCCATGCTGAAAGCCTTGCACGGCAGAACCGCTTACTGCTGCACCTGCAGCAAGGGCGCGACCAGCACCCGGGCGTGCATCTGCTCGCCGCCACCGCCGCGGCGCATGCCGCGCACCGGACAGGCGTCGAGGTAGTCCAGCCCCACCGCCAGCTTCAAATGCCGCTCGGGGCGGGACAGCTGGTTGGTGACATCGAAGCTGTACCAGGCCCCGTCCAGCCAGGCCTCGGCCCAGGCGTGGCTGGCCAGGTGAGCGCAACTCTCGGTGTACAGATAGCCCGACACATAGCGCGCCGGAATGCCCAGGCTGCGTGCGCAGGCAAGGAAGGCATGAGCATGGTCCTGGCACACCCCCACTCCCCCGCCGAAAGCTTCCGCCGCCGTGGTCTCCACGGCCGTTGTGCCGGGGCTGTAAAGGATGCGCTGGTGCAAGGCATCCATCAGCCCGATCAGCCCGTTGCGGTCGCGCCGCTTGCCGCACTGCTGCAGGGCGAATTCGCGCAGGGCCGTGTCGGCCTGGGTCAGCCGGGTAAAGCGCAGAAAGGGCAAGGGTGAGCCCTTTTCCTGCTCGGCTTCGCGCTTCTCATCGATCTCCACCTGACCCCGGGCCGAAATGACGATGGCCTCATGGGGAATGTCCAGGGTCAGCACATGCAGGATATTGCCGTAGGGGTCGCATTGGGCGCGCACCGGCCGCGGCAGCTCGAGCTGCCAGCTGAGCACATGCTGGCGCTCGCTTTCCTGGGGCGTCAGGCGCAGGTACTGAATACTCGCCTGGACCTGCTGCTCGTAACGGTAGGTGGTGTCATGGCTGATCGAAAGTCTCATAGGACCTCCAGATAGGAACAATGGATGGCATCGGCCAACTGGCGAACCAGCCGGATGAAATCGGTGAGCCAGGCGTGCAGGCCCTCGTCGAGCACTTCATCGATGCTGGTGTAGCGCAGCCGCGCGTGCAGCTCGGCCGCCAGACGTTGCGCCGGTCGGCCGTTCTCACCCGGCAGGCTGGCCAGCATCGCGCTCAATTCGTCCAGGCAGGCCAGCAGCGAACGCGGCACGTCCGGGCGCAGCAACAGCAGCTCCGAGACCTTGCGGGTGTTCGGCGAACCCCGGTAGATCTCGGCGAAGGCCTCGAAGGAGGACAGAGCCCGCAGCAACGCACTCCACTGGTAGTAGCCGCGCGCCGAGCGGTCATCGATCTCCTCCACCTCCTCGCCCAGCATTTCGTAGCGCGCATCGAGCAGGCGCAGGGTGTTGTCGGCCCGCTCGATAAAGGTGCCCAGGCGAATAAAGCGGTAGGCGTCACTGCGCATGATGGTGCCGAAGGTGGCGCCACGGAACAGATGCGAACGCTCCTTGACCCATTCGCAGAAGCGGCTGATGCCGAAATGGCCGAGCCCTTGCTGGGCGATGCCGCGGATCTCCAGCCAGGTCGCATTGATGTTTTCCCACATATCCGCGGTGATCCGGCCGCGCACCGCATGGGCATTGGTCCGCGCCGCGCCCAGGCAGCTGTAGATGCTCGCCGGGTTGTCGGCGTCCAGGGCGAAGAAGTGCAGCAGGCGCTCGGCATGCAACGCGCCATGGCGGGCCAGGTAATCGTCCAGGGTGCCGGTGATCAATAGCGGCATGGCCAACTCTTCCAGGCCATCACCGCGACCATCCTGGGGCATTAGCGACAGCGAATAGCTGACGTCCAACATGCGCGCGAGGTTCTCGGCGCGCTCCAGGGAGCGCGACATCCAATACAGGTCAGAGGCAGTTCTACTCAGCATGGTCAATCCTCCACCACCCAGGTGTCCTTGGTGCCACCGCCCTGGGACGAGTTGACCACCAGCGATCCGTCGCGCAGCGCCACCCGAGTCAGGCCGCCGGGGACCAGGCGCACTTCGCGACCTGACAGGACAAAGGGCCGCAGGTCGATATGCCGGGGGGCTATGCCGTTCTCGACGAAGGTCGGGCAGGTCGACAGGCACAGGGTCGGTTGCGCGATATAGGCCGCCGGGTTGGCCTTGAGCCGCGCGCGAAAGGCTTCGATTTCCAGGCTGCTGGCCGCCGGCCCGACCAGCATGCCGTAGCCACCGGAGCCCTGGGTTTCCTTCACCACCAGCTCGGGCAAGTGGGCCAGCACATGGGACAGTTCATCCGGCTTGCGGCACTGCCAGGTCGGCACGTTTTTCAGGATCGGCTCTTCGTCGAGGTAGAAGCGAATCATGTCGGTGACGAAGGGATAGACCGACTTGTCGTCCGCCACCCCGGTGCCTATGGCATTGGCCAGCACCACGTTGCCGGAACGGTAGGCCGCCAGCAGCCCCGGCACCCCAAGCATCGAATCGGGGTTGAATGCCAGTGGATCGAGAAAGGCATCGTCGAGACGGCGGTAGATCACATCGACCGCCCGCGCCCCAGCCGTGGTGCGCATAAAGACCCGGTCGTCACGCACGAACAGGTCGGCCCCCTCCACCAGTTCCACGCCCATTTCCCGAGCCAGGAAGGCATGCTCGAAGTAGGCGCTGTTGAAGCGCCCGGGGGTCAGCACCACCACGCTGGGGTTGTCCAGCGGGCTGGCGGTTTTCAGGGTGTCGAGCAGCAGGTTCGGGTAATGGTCGATCGGTGCGATGCGCTGGGCGGCGAACAACTCAGGAAACAGCCGCATCATCATCTTGCGGTCCTCGAGCATGTAGCTGACGCCGCTGGGAGTGCGCAGGTTGTCCTCCAGCACGTAGTAGGTGCCATCGCCGTCGCGCACCAGGTCGATGCCGGAAATGTGCGAGTACAGGTCGCGGTGCAGGTCCAGGCCCTGCATGGCCAACTGGTACTGCTCGTTGGCCAGCACCTGTTCCGCCGGGATGATGCCGGCCTTGATGATCCGCTGGTTGTGGTAGAGATCGGCCAGGAACATGTTCAGCGCCTTGACGCGCTGGATGCAGCCCTGTTCGACGATGCGCCATTCACTGGCCGGAATGCTGCGCGGAATGATGTCGAAGGGGATCAGCCGCTCGGTGCCCTGGTCGTCGCCATAGAGGGTGAAGGTGATGCCGGCGCGGTGGAACAGCAAATCGGCTTCGCGGCGACGCTGGGCCAGCAGCTCGCTGGGCGTATCCGCCAACCAGCGGGCGAACTCCCGATAGTGCGGACGACAGATGCCATCCGCGGCATACATTTCGTCGAAAAAAGTGCGCGTCATCCCGTGCTCCTTACCCACCGAAGGTGGAAGAGGCACTGCAAGGGTCGCGCCATGAGATTAAATCGTTTTAATTCAATTAGTTATACAAGCATCACGAGCCGAGCGCACCAATAGATCGCATTTTGCTCCAGGGCCAGACGGACCACGCGCCATGTTGTGGCCGCTCGGGGACAAAGCGCCCGCACAGCGCCGAGCGGACGCGAGCGTGCCGAAGGGACAGGCGCGGGATCAAGGGGGGGAATTTACAACACCGGCTCAGGCGAGCCGGTGCTTTTCAGCCAGGACAGACAGATTAAGCGGGCGCCCGCTTGACCTCATGACAGACTCCCCAGCCATCGAGCACGCCCCCGAGCGGCAGGACCAGCGACTCCAGGTCCTGTTCGAAGTGGCCGATGCCGTCATAGGTGGCATGCATGACCTTGCTGATTTGCAGACGCCAGGCGCCGTCGTCATCGACCGACACCTGGGCATTCAACGACTCCCCACGGAAATTCCCTGCTGCCTTGCGGGCCCGGTCCTCGTCCGGAAAAATGGCATAGAACTCGATTGGATGAAAACGAGCGAAATCGAAACCACCCTCTTTCATGCGGCGCAGAACGTTACTGCTGACATCATCGTTAAAGGCTGTGCTCATAAAAGAACTCCTCTCAGGCGATGGATGGATAGTCCGCATTCCCATTGCTGCCGACCCAACTTCGGTGGCGTCGCGACACATGAAGCGTGTCGCCCGAGAATCAAGCATGAAGACCGCTTGATAAGTCACAGGCAGAGCCGAACGGCAGGCCTGCTCGACGTCGAACCCCTCAGGGCGAAGGATTCAGGACCGTCTATTTGCAGGGTAGTCCTATCGGCAGGGCTCTGCCGAGCTTAAAAACGCGTTGCCGCCCAGCCCTCGACCGGCGGCGCGCCAGCAAGGGGCCATTTGGCTATTTATTAGGCGCCAGCCTCGGCACATAAACGCGCTTGGCTCCCCTCGCCCATTTATGGGAGAGGGGCTGGGGGAGAGGGCAGCAGCAAATGGTCTCACGATGAACTCGGCGCAATCATCCCTTGTCCGCGCACGTCTCTGAATACCCGCCTTCGTGGACATGACGATTACTGGGCGCTATCCGCGGCTGAGCCAGGCCATGATCCGTCTATTGAGCCAGGGCGGCGCGATCTGGCCGGACCAATAGAGCAACTTGAACGCCAGGCCGATCGGCCGGTGCACCGCCGCGCCCTGGGCTTGCTGCCAGGCGGCCTCGGCGATGTCCTCGGCCCCCAGTTTGACCCCCAGGCGCCGCACCACAGGCGCGACGAACTGCTGATCGTTAAGCATCGGCGTGCTCACGAACGGCGGCATCAGGTCGCCGACCCGGATACCATGTCGGGCCCATTCCAGCTCCAGCGCCTCGGTCAGCCCGCGCACGGCGAACTTGGACGCCGAGTAGCTGGCCAGGTGCGGCACGCCATACAGACCGGAGGCCGAGCCCATATTGATCACCTGGGCCCCGGGGGTGGCCTTCAGATACGCAAAAGCCGAGTGGGTCATGTTCAGCAGGCCGAGCACATTGATCTGAATGATCCGTGCATGCTCGCTCAACGCAATCGTCTCGAAATGCCCGCACTGCAGGATGCCCGCGCAATTGAACAGCAGCCGCAATTGGCCGCTGTGTTGCCCGCAGAAGGCCGCCAGAGCGGCCTGCACCGCGGCCGGATCGGTCACATCGAGCACCTGATGCCAGGCACCGCCCAGTTCCGCCGCCAGCTCGGCCAGGGGGGCCGGGTTGATATCGAGCAAGCCCACCGTCCAGCCCCGGCCATGGAACAGGCGAGCGGTCGCCGCGCCTATGCCCGACGCCGCGCCGGTAATCAGGATGTTATGCATCCGAACGCCTCTCTTGTTGGTCAGGAATCCGGCGGGTCAGAAAGCCGGCCACCCGGGCGATCGCCTGGTCGGCCACATCGAGCAGCCCGACCTGGCTCTGGAATACATGCCAGAGTCCCGGGTAATGCTCCAACTGGACCTCGACACCCGCCGCCCGGGCCCGCTCGGCCAGGCGCAGGCTGTCGTTGAGCAGCACCTCGTCCTCGCCCACCTGGATCAACAGTGGCGGCAGGCCGCTGAGGTCGGCGTACAGCGGCGACAGCTCGGGGTCGAATCGATCCATGCCCGCCGGGCAGAACAGCCTGACCGCCTGCCTGATCCAGGCGGGATGCAGCACGGGATCGCCGGCCGGCGGATTGTGCAACTGGGTCGCCGAGGCATCGGTCCAGGGCGACAGGCAGACCAGGGCCGCAGGCAAGGGCAAACCCAGGGCTTTCAGGCGCAGGACGGTAATCAGGCACAGATGGCCACCGGCCGAATCGCCGCCTATGACGATCTGCTCGGCGGCATAGCCTTGGGCCAGGAGCGCGCGGTAGGCCGCCACGCCGTCCTCCAGGGCCGCTGGATAGGGAAACTCCGGCGCCAACCGGTAATCCAGGGCGCAGACCGCCAGGCCGCAGCGCTTGGCCAGGTGGGCCGTGAGCGTGCGATGGGTAGCCGGCGAGCCGATCAGGTAGGCACCGCCATGCAGGTACAGCAGCACCCGGCCATTGTCCTGGACCTGCCGCTGCCATTCGCAGGGCCGCCCGCCCAGGCTGCCACTGGCGCGCCGCACACCCTTGGGCGCCACGCCTCCTGCGGTGAGTGCCCGCAGAACGGCACGCTGTCCGGCGATCGGCATCCAGGGCCGCACCAGTCCGCGAAACAACAGGCGGATCGCCAGGCGAAACGAGCGGGTCAACAGCCGCTGGCTCAGGCGCGGACGCGCCGGCAATTCAACGTATGCAGTGATAATCGGTCAACTCCGGGGCGCGGGTCAGGTGCCGGTAGCTAAAGGTGAAACCGGGCCAGTTATTGGTGTTCTTGCCGCTGGCGGTTTTGTACCAGCTGGTGCAGCCCTGCGCCCATACCGTTCGATGAGCATGGGCCTCGATCCGCTGGTTATAACGCGCCTGCACCTCGGCCTTGACGTCAAGGTAACGCATGCCCGGGACCTGCAGGGCACGGATGCAGCCCAGCACATAGTTGAACTGGCTTTCCAGCATATAGACGATGGAGTTGTGTCCCAGGTTGGTATTGGGTCCATAGAGCATGAACAGATTGGGAAAGCCGCTGACGCTGATGCCCTTGTAGGCCTCCGCGCCCGCCTGCCAGGCCTGGTTCAGCTCGCGGCCGTCCAAGCCGGTGATCTGCATGGGCGCGAGAAAATCCGTGGCGAGAAAGCCCGTGGCATAGATCAGCACATCGCAACCATGGCGCTGGCCATCGCCGGTCACCAGGCTGTCCTCGCTTATCTCCCGTATCCCTTCGTTGACCACCTGCACATTGGCCTGGGCCAGCGCCGGGTAATAATCGTTGCTGATCAGGATACGCTTGCAGCCCAGGGGATAATCCGGCGTCAATTGGCGACGCAAGCCGGCGTCCGCCACGCTCCGCGCCAGGTGCCGCTTGAAGCTCAGCCCAATGGGTTTCATCAACACCGGAAACAGAATGAAGGCCAGGGCCCGCGCCTCGTGCTGCAGGTACTTGAGGCCGCGGTCGATACGCTGCACCAGGGGCCAGCGGCGCATCAACGCCTGCTCCCAGGGGCGGTAGGCGCGGTCCGGCTTGGCCAGCACATAGGCGGCCGAGCGCTGGAACAGTTGCAACCGCGCGACCCGGGGCTGGATCTGCGGGACGAACTGAATCGCCGAGGCACCGGTCCCTATCACCGCCACCCGCTTGCCGCTCAAATCCAGGTCATGGCGCCAGCGCGCCGAGTGAAAGGCTTCGCCGCGAAAGCGCTCGATGCCGGGAATCTTCGGGTAGGCCGGCCGGTTGAGCTGGCCGCAGGCGGTGACCAGGGCCCGGGCGAGCAGAACCTCGCCATCGCCCAGGCTGACCCGCCAGACCCCGGCGGACGCGTCGAACGCCGCCGCCACCACCTCGCTGCGGCAGCGAATCCGCGAACGCAGCCGGTATTTCTCCACGCAGTGCAGCAGATAGCCCTGGATTTCCGCCTGGGGCGCGAAGGTGCGCGACCAGTCGGTTTTCAGCTCGAAGGAAAAGGAATACAGGTGCGAGGGCACGTCGCAGGCCGCGCCGGGATAGCTGTTGTCGCGCCAGGTGCCACCGACCTCCTCGGCTTTCTCCAACAGGAGAAAATCCTCGATCCCTGCCTGTTGCAGCCGGATGGCCAAACCCAGGCCGGCAAAACCGCTGCCGATGATCAATACAGGCAAACAGGCGCCTGACTGGGAATTCTTGTGCATTCTTATGTCCCCAACCGCAGACAGTGCGGATGCCAGGATGCTAGCTGTTCGTCGTCGCCAGGGTTATGGCATAGTCGGCCAATAAATTGTGATTTTCGGACAAACTCCCGTGCTTGCAGCCCCGTCATGGCCCGCCCGACGCAGCCTTATCAGCATCCAGGTGCTGATCCAATTTGGCCTCGATCAGGGGCTGAGCCTCGACACCTGCCTGCAGAGCACCGGTCTCACGCCCCTGGACCTGGCCGACGGCCAGCGCGAGGTCGATGCCAACCAGGAGCTGCAACTGATCGCCAACCTGATCCACGCCCGCCCCGGGGTCGCCGACCTCGGTCTGCAGGCGGGCCTGCGCTACCGGCTCAC
>DATDTH010000329.1:0-2283 GCA_035290985.1 Pseudomonas sp.
ACGCCGCGCAGCGGGTGCGGTGTGGTTTGCCAGAGCGGCTTTCAGCATGGGTATCGCTGCGCTCAACCCATCCTACGAAAAACGCTCGGTTATGCGGTGTGAGCCTTCGTTGATTGATCGTTCCCACGTCGAGGCGTCGAACCGTCCGCGTGGGAATGCCGCCCTGGACTCTCCTGCGGAACCTGCCTGGGATTGAACCCCTGTCTGTTCCGAGCGGACTAATGCGGACCAGTTGCGCTGCAATCGCCGAAGCGCCCGGGGGCGAATATGCTACCGGCCTTCTTCTGCTCAGGTGACGCCCATGCCCAGCGCCTCCCTCGACCCTGTCATCGCCGCCCCCCGCATGAGCCGGAACCCGGGGCTGCGGGCTTGCCTGTTGCTGGCGACGCTGGCCCTGGGCGCCTGCGACTCCCTGCTGTTCTACCCCGAGCGGGCGCTGCCGATCACCCCGCAGGACGCCCGGCTGGACTACCGCGACGAATTTCTGCGCGCCGCCGACGGCACCCGCCTGCATGCCTGGTGGCTGCCGGCCAAGGCTGGGGTGGCGGTCAAGGGCACGGTGCTGCATCTGCATGGCAATGGCGGCAATGTCGCATCCCACCTGGGCGGCAGCTGGTGGCTGCCGGCCGCGGGCTATCAGGTGCTGTTGCTGGATTACCGCGGCTATGGCCGCTCGGAGGGCGAGGCCGGCTTGCCCGAGGTCTACCAGGACCTGGACGCGGCCTTTGCCTGGCTTCGGCAGGCGCCCCAGGTGCAGGGCAAGCCCCTGACTGTCTTGGGCCAGAGCCTCGGTGGTGCCCTGGCGGTGCGCTACCTGGCTGAGCATCCGCAGCAGCGGGCCGGGCTCGCCGCCCTGGTGCTCGATGGCGTGCCGGCCAGTTACCGCGACGTGGCGCAATCGACCCTGGGCGGCGCCTGGCTGACCCGGCCGCTGCGGGTGCCCCTGTCCTGGCTGGTGCCCGATGGCGACAGCGCGATTTATGCCATGCCACGCCTGACCGGTTTGCCCCTGCTGATCTACCACAGCCGCGATGATCCGATGGTGCCTCTTTCCAACGGGCTGCGCTTGTATCAAGCTGCGCCGCCGCCACGGGTCTTGCAGCTGACCCGTGGCGGGCATGTGCAGACCTTCGCCGAGCCGGCCTGGCGCGCGCTGATGCTGTCCTTTCTCGACGACCCCCGGGCGTTTGTCGAGCAGCGGCAGCGGGCGGAACCGGTTGATGCCCCAAACGAATTAACGAGAATCCACCATGAGTGAACGTAACCCCATCTCCCTGATCCTGACCGGTATCGCCAGCATCTGCGGCACCGTGCTGGTGCTCTGGCAGTACGGCTATCTGCATATCGCCAAACCCGAGGATGCCTTGCTGCTGGCCGAGTTCACCATGCTCAAGACCGTGCCGGGGGAGGACTACAAAGTCTCGCTCAAGCCGTCTGACCAGGTGGCGCAGTGCGTCGATGGCGTGCTGGTGCTGTTCAACCTGGAGCAGCATGGCCTGACCGGCGTGCTGGTCGACCAGCGCAAGCAGGCGGTGCGTTGCCTGGGCCAGGAGACCCCCCAGGCCGGCGCCAAGGCCGAGTGATGCTGGAGCCGGCACGCTCCCGCTAAACCCCGTCGTTCAGAGCGGGGTTTGGCTGGCGGCGCGACTAACTATATGGACGCTCAATAGACGGGCGCTCAATAGACGCTCAGGCTGGTGCGCGGTGCGACCGGTTTGCCGTCGTTGGAGATGGTCACCTCGACCCGGCGGTTCAGGGCGCGTCCGGCTGCGGTGCCGTTGTCGGCCACCGGGTAATTCTTGCCGTAGCCCTGGGTGACTATGCGTTCGGGGCTCACACCCATCTTGATCAGGGCCAGGCGCACGGCATTGGCCCGGCGCTCGGACAGCCGCTGGTTATAGCTCGCCGAGCCGCTGCTGTCGGTGTGGCCCTCGATGATCACCTGGCGTTCCGGGTTCTGCTGGAGGAAATCGGCGAGGGACTGCACCTTCAGCAGGCCGCCGGGCTTGAGTTCCGCGCGGCCCAGGTCAAAGAGCACGTCACCCAGGGTCACCAGGGTGCCGCGGTCGGTCTGCTTGGCCTGCAGGTCCTCCTGCAGCTTGCGGATCTGCGCGTCGCGGGCCTCCAGGCG
The DNA here is from genome assembly GCA_035290985.1 of Pseudomonas sp. Lineage (GTDB taxonomy): Bacteria > Pseudomonadota > Gammaproteobacteria > Pseudomonadales > Pseudomonadaceae > Aquipseudomonas. Next base: position 2,132 of record DATDTH010000329.1, read on the forward strand.
GGCCTTCGCGCGCTGGGCGTCGACCTGTTCCAGTGCCGCCTCGGCGCTGCGCAGCTTGATGGTCTGGTTGGCCACTTCGATGCGTTGATGGGTCAGGTAGGCCAGTTGGTCGACCCGCTCCTGGTCGGCACCGTCGCGATAGGCCTTGTCGG
>DATDTH010000330.1:0-2080 GCA_035290985.1 Pseudomonas sp.
CCGTCGAGATCGAATATCCGCCGCGCCTGACTGTTGGCGTAGACGACTCGACCGCCCGACTGGGCCACCAGCACGGCGGCGTCCACCTCGCTGGCCTGCGCCGGCAGGGTGACCGGCGACACGGCATAGCGCGTGGGCCGGCGGATTCTGACCCAGCGCAGCGCCAGCGCTATCAGAATCAGCAGCCCCAGCCCAATGGCAATGACGGCCAGTGCCAGCGGAAGCGACGCAGTGAGAGCCATGCGCAAATCCGTACCTGATCGGACGCCCAAAAGGGTCTAGCGCCCTTCGGCGTCCTTGCGGCGTTCCTCGGCCGCAGCCTCGGTGATTTCGCGGATATCGGAGAACTGGTGGGTCTCCGGCGAGGCGATGCCGGCGGCCATGTTCATCAGGGCCACTTTCACCTCGGCGCCGTCGTGGGCTTTGGCCACGATGTAACCCTGCTCGCGGTCCATGAAGGAATAGTGGGTCAACACTTCCTGATCGAAGCGCTGGTGCAGCCGTTCCTTGATCTTGGGCGCGGCGGCGGCGGTCGTCATCACCACGAAGTTGTCCCCGCCCGGGTGACCGATGAAGTCATTCGTGGTGCCCAGTTCATCCACGACCTCGCCGAGCAGGATCGAGGTGAAGCGCAGCACCTCGTCGCCGGCGATAAAGCCATACACGTCCTTGAAGCGCTCGAAGTGGTTGATGCGGCAATCCACCAGCGCCCAGCCCTGGGTGCGGATGATCTTGCGCAGCTGCTCCTCGATCAGCCGGCCGGAGGGGAGGCCCGTGCGCGGGTCGGTCATCGACTCGCGTTCCTGCCGCTGAATGGCGTTGGTCACCCGCAGGCGCAGCTCTTCGATGTCAAAGGGCTTGGTGATGTAGTCGTCGGCGCCCAGCTCCAGGCCGGCGATCTTGTCGCTGCGCTCGTCCTTCTGGGTGAGAAAGATGATCGGGATATGGCTGGTGCGGGTGGTGGTGCGCAGTTCCCGGCACACCGCATACCCGTCCATGTCGGGCAGCATGATGTCCAGCACAATCAGGTGCGGCAGGGACTGCCGGGTAAGGGCCAACGCATCGCCGCCGCGCGGGGCCACGCTCACTTCAAAGCCCTGCCCGGTGAAATAGATGCGCAGCATATTGGAAATGTCAAAATCGTCTTCCACAACAAGAATTCTGCCTTTACTCATGACTCGCCTCCATCAGTCAGTCGCTGGCTGGGACCGGGCAAGCGTGCCGGTGGGCTACGCCGCCCGCTGAGTGATCTGCAAACCCATCAAAGGGACCTGGGCCATTCCGCTGTCAGGATGGCGCTGGTCGCGAATAAGCATAAAGCCCTGTTCCCGTTCCATGAACGAGTAGTGGGCCTGGACTTCCTGGTCAAAGCGTTCTTTCAAACGCGCGGCCAATGCAGTTGGACTGGCGGCCGCGGTGATGACCAGGAACATGTCGTGGCCGGGATGGCCCACGAAATCGTTGGGTGTGCCGAGCTGATCGACAATCTCCCGGAAAAGGTGTCCGGCGAACTTGAGCACATCATCGCCGGCGACAAATCCGTACACATCCAGGAAGGGCTGAAAGCGTTCAAGGCGGCACTCGAGCACGGTCCAGCCAGCCTGCCCGCGCTGGCGCTGCAATTGCTCATCTACCATCCGCCCGGTCGGCAGGCCAGTGCGCGGATCCGCAAGGTTTTCGCGCTCGGTGCGCGCGATCAGGTTCTGCACCCGCAGGCGCAGTTCTTCGATGTCGAACGGCTTGGTGATGTAATCCTGCGCCCCCATTTCCAGGCCGGCGACCCGGTCACTCTGAGATGACTTCTCGGTCAGGAAGATGATCGGCACATGACTGGTGCGCGGCGAGGCCCGCAGTTCCCGGCAAACGCCGTAACCGTCCAGGGAGGGCAGCAGGATGTCCAGCAGCACCAGATCCGGCACCCGCTTGCGGGCCGCATCCACCGCCTGGTCGCCCCGGCCGGCGACTTCCACCTGGAACTGGTGGCCGGTGAAATAGGTCTGCAGCAGCTGGGCCGTGTCGGGATCGTCCTCCACGACCAGCAGCGAATGGCGTTTAAGTGGCGAAGTCATCGGCGCCTTTT
>DATDTH010000331.1:0-3393 GCA_035290985.1 Pseudomonas sp.
CCGCCTCCGTCCGGCGTCCGAGCCGGCGCAGGAAATCCGCGCGTGCGGCGGGTAAGAGATGATAGCCGCGTAGCGCAGCGGCCTCGATGGCGTCGAGCGCGGCGAGCCCGGCCGCCGGTCCGTGCGCGAGGCCGATCGCCACTGCGCGGTTCAGCTCGACCACGGGCGAGGGTTCGAGCCGTGCCAGCACGTCGTAAAGACCGACTATCTGCTGCCAGTCGGTGGCCTCGGCACTGGACGCCTCGGCATGCACCGCCGCGATGGCCGCCTGCAGGCTATAGGGCCCGAACCGCCGCGAGCGCAGCGCCCGCTCCACCAGGTCGATGCCTTCGGCGATCTGCTGCGGGTTCCACAGGCTGCGGTCCTGCTCGGCCAGCAGGACCAGTTCGCCGCTCGCGCTGCTGCGCGCCGGACGCCGCGACTCATGCAGCAGCATCAGCCCGAGCAGGCCCAAGGCCTCGGGTTCGGGCAGCAGTTCGATCAGCAGACGAACCAGGCGGATCGCCTCGGCCGACAGGTCGTGGCGGGTCAAGGAGGCGCCCGAGGATGCCGAATAGCCCTCGTTGAACAGCAGATAAATGACGTGCAGCACGCTGTCCAGCCGCTCGGCTAGCTCGACCGCCGTCGGTACCTCATAGGGGATGCCGGCGTCGCGGATCTTGGCCTTGGCCCGCACGATGCGCTGGGCCACTGTGGAGGCTGAGCTGAGAAAGGCCCGCGCCACCTCCTCGGTGGTCAGACCGCAGACCTCGCGCAAGGTCAGGGCGATCTGGGCGTCCGCCGGCAAGGCCGGGTGGCAGCAGATGAAGATCAGCCGCAGGCGGTCATCTTCCACCGATTCGTCCTCGCCGGGGCCGGCGGCCTCGACCTCGCTGTCCAGATGCTGGGCCAGTTGCAGCAGCGATGCATCGAAGCGGGCACGTCGCCGTATGCGGTCGATGGCCTTGAAGCGCCCTGCCGATACCAGCCAGGCGCGGGGGTTACCCGGCACGCCGTCCCGCGGCCACTGCTGCACGGCCGCGGCAAAGGCATCGTGCAAGGCCTCCTCGGCCAGCTCGAAGTCACCGAGCAGGCGGATCAGGGTGGCGAGCACGCGGCGGGAATCCTCGCGGTAGACGACCTCCACCCGCTCGCGTATGTCCATCGACCTCATGGGCTCGCACAGCGCCGGTGCGCACGGCGCACCCTACAAACCGCGGCCCCGTCCGTCACGGGTTCAGCTCGCGCACCGGCCGCACTTCGACGCTGCCCACCCGCGCGGCCGGGATCTGCGCGGCGATCTGCAGCGCGTCCTCCAGATCGCGGGCCTCGACCAGGTAGAAGCCGGCCAGCTGCTCCTTGGTCTCGGCGAAGGGGCCGTCGGTGATCGACAGCTTGCCGTTGCGCACCCGCACTGTGGTGGCCGTGCTCACCGGCTGCAGGGCCTGGGCGGCGAGCATCTTGCCGCTGGCCTGGACCTTTTCGGCATAGGCCTGGCACTCGGCGTCCTCCGGACTCTCGGGCAGGCCATGCAGGCGGTCTTGCGCGCTGTAAACCAGGCACAGGTATTTCATATGGTTCTCCCTATTAAACTGGCGCCTTATGGCTGCAGATTGAACAGCAGTTCGCCGCTCTTCATATCGAAAGGCACCGAAAAGTGATCGTGCACGATCAGCCACTGGCCGTCGATCCGCCGCAAGCACAGGGTGGTACGCAACCAGCCCGACTGCTGTTCGCCCTGCTCGTTGGTGCCCCCGCAACGGGTGAGGAAGTGCGCGAATGCCAAGTCCTCGGCGGCGCTGATTTCCAGTTCATGGGGCTCGAAGGTATGGGGGCCCTGGCAAAATTCCATGCAGGCTTGCCAGTGGGCCTTGTAGGCCTCGCGGCCCCTGAATTGCAGTAGGGACACCGCATCGAAGTCGCGGCAATCGGCCGCGTAGTGGGCCATGATGGCGTCGATGTCCTTGGCGCGCACCGCCCGGGTCCAGGCCTCGATGGTCTCGCGTATGGCTTCCTGGGTTTGGCTGTTTGCACTGTTCATGTCGTTTCTCCTGAATTTCAAATTATCTGCGAACACGGTTCGAGTCGAGGTCAGGTCTAGCCGCAGCAGTCGCTTGATGTCGAAGGGCTCGCGACCTGCTCTGCATAACGGTCGTGATGGCGCACCCAATCCATGATCCCGGCCTCGTTGCGCCCCTTGGGCGTGAGGTCCAGGTAGTTGTAGGCGCCGACCAGCAGATCGCAACCCCGCGCATAACTGGAATAGGTGTGGAAGATCCCACCGGCCGCATCCTTGAAGAACAGGCTGATGCCATGCATATCCTCCATGGGCTGCGGGCTGGGGGCGTAGTTGTACTCGACCTCGCCGGCGGCGATTTGCTCCGGGCTGGCCGACACCTGGTAGTCGAAATTGAAGTCGCTGCCGGCCGATGACAGCCAGTCGAAACGCCAGCCCATACGCTGTTTGAACGCCTGGAACTCGGGCCAGGGCGCCCGCGACACCGCCACCAGCGCCACGTCGTGATGGGCCAGGTGCAGGTTGGCGCCATCGATATGGTCGGCCAGGAACGAACAGCCCGTGCAGCCCTCCTCCCAGCCGGGGCCGAACATGAAGTGGTAAACGATCAGTTGGCTGCGTCCGGCGAAGAGATCGACGAGACGCTTGGTACCCTGCCCGCCCTGGAAGACATAAGGCTTGTCGACCCGGACCCAGGGCAGCGCCCGGCGTTCGGCGCTCAACTGGTCGCGCTGGCGGGTGAAGGCCTTTTCCTTGTCCAGCAGTTGCCGGCGTTCGACCCGCCATTGCTCCCGGGAGACGATTCGCGGCGTTTGCCACTGTTCTGGGTGGTTGCTGTTCTTGTTGCTGCTCTTGTTGCTACTCATTGGGGATTTTCCTCCTTGGTTTCGGGTTTTGCGCGAAGCCGCCGGGTCAGCCAGCACAGGCCAAGACCGCCGGCCGAGGCGCCGCCCGTGGCGATCAGGGCCCAGGTCGTCAGGCACAGGGGACACATGCTTTATTCCTCCTTGTGGGGATTCAGAACGCCGGGCGTTCGCGGACCGGTCGCACCTCGACCCCGCCCAGGCGTGCCGGTGGGATACGCGCCGCCAGTTGCAACGCCTCGTTCAGGTCACGGGCCTCCAGCAAATAGAACCCGGCCAGTTGCTCCCGGGTCTCGGCAAAGGGCCCATCGGTCATGGACAGCTTGCCGCCGCGCGCGCGCAGAGTGGTCGCGGTCAGTACCGGTTGCAGGGCCTCGCCGCCCAGGTAATGACCGCGGCTGCGCAGTTCCTCGCTATAGGCCTGGCATTCGCTGGCCAGGGCATCCCACTCGCGCCCGGACAGGGCCTCCAGGACTTTTTCATCCTGGTAGATCAGGCACAGGTATTTCATGCTGGGCTCCGCCTGTTGCTGAA
>DATDTH010000332.1:0-4211 GCA_035290985.1 Pseudomonas sp.
GAGGCTTGCGACTGGCTGAGTCCCAGTGTGCTGCGCCTGCGCCTGGTGCCCGAGCGGCCGCTGCGTTACCGGGCCGGCCAGCACCTGGTGCTCTGGAGCGCCGAGGGCGTGGCGCGGCCCTATTCCCTGGCCAGCTTGCCCGGCGAAGATCCCTGGCTGGAGTTCCACCTGGACTGTCGCCAGGGCGGTGCGTTCAGCGAGGCGGCGCGGCAGTTGCGGGTCGGCGCCGAGCTGCGCCTGGGCGAGTTGCGCGGCGGCGCCCTGCACTACGATCCCGACTGGCAGGCGCGTCCGCTCTGGCTGCTGGCCGCCGGTACCGGCCTGGCGCCGCTCTACGGGGTGCTGCGCGAGGCGCTGCGCCAGGAACACCGGGGCACTATCCGCCTGATTCACCTGGCGGCCCAGGCCGATGAGCACTACCTTGCCGGCCCGCTGGACGCCCTGGCCGAGCAGCATCCCCAGTTGCAGCTGGCGTTCTGGCGCGCGGCCGAGTTGCCTGCTGCTTTGGCCGAACTGCAGCTTGTTTCGCGCCAGACCCTCGCCTTACTCTGCGGTCACCCTGCCAGCGTCGATACCTTCGCGCGCCGGCTTTACCTGGCGGGTCTGCCACGCAACCAGATGTACGCCGACCTGTTTTTGCCCCGCGCCTGACTCTCTCCGCCCACGCCTGGAACCAGGTACCGGCTGCGAACCTGCAAGGAACCCCCATGAGTGAACATGTCGTCCTCGAGCGCGAAGCCGGTCTGCTGACCCTGCGCCTGAATCGCCTGGACAAGAAGAATGCCCTGACCCGGGACATGTACAGCCGCATGGCCGAGGCGTTGCAGCAGGCCGATAGCGATCCGGCGGTCCGGGCCCTGCTGATCACCGGTGGGACCGAATGCTTTACCAGTGGCAACGACATCGCCGACTTCCTCCAGGCGCCACCGACCAGCCTGGACAACCCGGTCTTTCATTTCATGCGCACGCTGTTCGAGCTGAAGAAACCGGTGGTGGCCGCAGTCGCGGGCCCGGCGGTGGGCATAGGTACTACCCTGCTGCTGCATTGCGACCTGGTCTATGTGAGCCGCGATGCCCGGTTGAGAATGCCCTTCGTCAACCTGGGGCTGTGTCCGGAGTTCGGTTCCAGCCTGATCCTGCCGCGCTTGCTCGGCCATGCCAAGGCGGCGGAACTGCTGCTGCTCGGCGAGTCCTTTGGCGGCGAGCAGGCGGCGGCCTGGGGCATCGCCAATGCCGTGCTGGAGGATGGCGCGGCGACCCTGGTCAAGGCGCGGGAGATGGCCCTGAGTTTACAGCGCCTGGCGCCCTCGGCGGTGGCGGACAGCAAGCGGTTGATGCGCGCCCCGGGCCGTGAAGCCTTGCGCCAGGTGATAGTCGAGGAGGGCGAGTTGTTCGGCCAGCGCCTGCGTTCGCCTGAAGCCATCGAGGCGCTGTCGGCCTTTATGCAGCGGCGCCAGCCGGACTTCTCCCGCTTCGCCTAGAGCGTTTCAGCGAAGCCTATAGGTCAAGGTGAAACGGGGTTCCGTAGGGTGCGCTCAGCGCACCGCAGCGCTTCGGCGAAACCCGGAACCCGTAGGAACCGCGGGGATGCCCAACCTGGCTGGCGGATCCTCCGCCGCGCTGTTAGTGGGTTCAGCGTTCAAACAGGGGGTAGGGGTTGATCGCGGTGCCTTGCCACCAGTGTTTTTCCGGGCCCAGCACAAACACCGCGAAGTGCAGGTGCGGCGCACCCGGGTTTGCATTGCCGGTGACGCCCACATAGGCGACCAGGTCGCCGCGCTTGAGCACCTGGCCCTCCATCAAGTCCGGTGCGTAGCTGTCCAGGTGCCCGTAGTAGTAGGCAAAGGTTTCGCTGGCATCGTATTGATAGAGGCTGAGCCCGCCCGGCACGCTGCTGAAACGTTTGACCAGCTTGCCCTCGGCGACCGCGAAAACCGGAGTCTTGAGCGGCGCCATCAGATCGATTGCCTCGTGCATCCGATCGCTGCCGCGCGGGTCGTCGAAGCTGTCGACCAGTTGGCTCGCGGCGATACCTGCCACGGGAATCAGCAGCCCGCCGGGATGCGCGGGTAGGGTTTGCCGAGTGGCGAATGGCGCAGTCGCTGCCTGGGCCGCGGCCGCCACAACGAGTGCCAGCGTGACGCTGCGGAGCAGCAGGTTTCTGCTATTCAATCGATCGATCCTCGTGCGGACAGCGCCCGCTGTCGCGGCCTGTAAAAAAGCCGCTCAGGGAGCGGCTTTTTTCGTTGCAATGAACCCATGGGGCCTTACACCAGGGCCTCGCCCACATGCAGCATCTTCATGGTGTTGGTGCCGCCTATGGTGTGGTAGCTGTCGCCCTTGGTCAGTATCACCCAGTCGCCGGGTTCCACCAGGCCGCGCTTGAGCAGTTCGTCCACCGCCGCCTGGCTGACTGCGCCCGGTTGCAGGGCCGCCGCGTCGAAGGGGATGGTGTAGACGCCGCGCAGCATGGCCGCGCGGGCCTGGGTTTCGCGGTGGGGCGAGAAGGAGAAGATCGGCACCGAGGAACGGATGCGCGACATGATCAGGGGGGTGTAGCCGCTTTCGGTCAGGGCGATGATGGCCTTGACCCCGGGAAAGTGGTTGGCCGTGTACATGGCGGCCAGGGCGATGCTCTGGTCGCAGCGCTCGAATTCGGTGCCGATGCGGTGGCTGGATTTCTTGCTGGTCGGGTGCTTTTCCGCGCCGAGGCAGATGCGCGCCATGGCCTGCACGGCTTCCAGCGGGTAGGCGCCGGCGGCGCTTTCCGCCGAGAGCATCACGGCATCCGTGTAGTCGAGCACGGCGTTGGCTACGTCGGAGACTTCGGCGCGGGTCGGCATGGGGTTCTGGATCATCGACTCCATCATCTGGGTCGCGGTGATTACCGGTTTGTTCAGGCGCCGGGCGGCGGCGATGATCTTCTTCTGGATGCCGCAGAGTTCGGCATCGCCGATCTCCACGCCCAAATCGCCGCGGGCGACCATCACCGCGTCGCTGGCCCGGATCAGGCCGTCGAGGGTTTCGTCATCGGCCACGGCTTCTGCGCGCTCGACCTTGGCCACCAGCCAGGCGGTACCGCCAGACTCGTCGCGCAGCTGGCGGGCGTATTCCATGTCCGAAGCGTCGCGCGGGAAGGATACGGCCAGGTAGTCCAGCTCCATCTCGGCGGCGAGTTTGATATCGGCCTTGTCCTTCTCAGTCAGCGCCGGGGCCGTCAGGCCGCCACCGCGGCGGTTGATGCCCTTGTGGTCGGACAGCGGGCCGCCGATCAGCACCACGCAGTGCAGGGCGTCGGCGGTCGCGGTCTCGACGCGCATGACCACGCGTCCGTCGTCCAGCAGCAGCTCGTCGCCGACGCCGCAATCCTTGACCAGGTCCGGGTAATCGATGCCGACCACCTGCTGGTTGCCTGCGGTGAGCGGATGGCTGGTGGAGAAGGTGAAGCTATCACCGGCCTTCAGCTCGATGCGCTTGTCGGCGAACTTGGCGATGCGGATCTTCGGTCCCTGGAGGTCGCCGAGCAGGGCGACGAAGCGGCCGTGCTTGGCGGCGATCGCGCGCACCAGCAAGGCGCGGGCCTTGTGCTCGGCCGGCGTGCCGTGGGAGAAGTTCAGGCGGGCGACGTCCAGCCCGGCGAGAATCAACTGCTCCAGCATCTCGGGGGAGTTGCTGGACGGGCCGAGGGTGGCGACGATTTTGGTGCGGCGGAAGGTCATGCACAGGCTCCTGAAGGCAAGCAGAAGGCGAGGCTACTATGCCGCGACCCTGTAGTCATTGTTGCGCTGCACTACCTTCTCGGTGGGGCTTGAGTACCAGCAGATCGCAGTCCACCGCCTCCAGCACCCGTTCGGCGGTATTGCCGATCAGGGCATTGTCCAGCTGGCCGCGGGCGATGGCACCGATCAGCAGCAGGTCGATGCCCTGCTCGCGGACGAAGCGTGGAATCGTCTCTTCGGCAAAGCCTTCCAGCAGGTGGCGCTGGGTCGCCGGGATGGGGTAGGGCTCGAGCAGGCGGGTAAAGGCCGCGCGGTGTCGTTCATGGCACAGGCTGCTGTAGTGCTGATAGTCGGCCACCAGTTCGGCGTCGAACAGCAGGCTGTGGGGCAGCGCGGCATAGCAGTGCAGGTAGTGGTCTTGCAGGCCGAGGCTGGCGCCGAGTTCGCGGGCAGCGCCGATCAACTGGTGATCCAGGGCCGCGGGCTTGTCGG
>DATDTH010000333.1:0-2341 GCA_035290985.1 Pseudomonas sp.
ACGGTGATCTGGCACTCGCGACTCTCCAGCAGCGCCCGAGGATCTTCCAGGGCCACCAGTTGCGCCACCACGACCGGATCGAGAAAACGGCTGAATAGCCCGATGGTGTTCTGCAATTGCTGGCGTCGGCGCCAATAGAACAGCACCTGTGCAAGCCCCAGCAGTAACCACAGGCTCAGCAGGGTCGGGACTGTCGACAACAGCCAGCCGTGCAGCACCAGGGCGTAGCTGCCGACGAGCAGCAGCAGGCTGCCGGCCAGGCTGAGCAGCAGCGCGCCCAGTAATTTCTCGTGTAACAACAGGGCGGCCAGGCCCAGTAGCACCGGCAGCCCGAGCAGCCCGGTGGGAAGCGCCGGCAGCTGCCGCAGGTGCTGGCCCCGCAGCAGGTTGTCCAGGGCGGTGCCGAGGATGAATACGGCCGGGTAGAGTTCATCCAGCGGGGTGCGCCGCAGGTCATGTAGGCCAGAGGCGGTGGTGCCGATAAGCACCACCTTGTCGGCGTAGTAATCCGCCGCGACTGTCTGTACCTGCCCCCGCGCCTGGGCCAGTGCGGCGGCATAGGTGATGCGTGGGTAGGGCAGGCGCGAAGCGCTCGGCCAGTCCAGGAGAAAGCTGGAGCCCTCGGGCAGTGTGGCGCCCAGGTCGCGGGCGACCCGTGCCGGCAGGGAGGGCAGGCGCCAGTCGCCGAAGCTGCGGTACAGCTCGTAGCGCCGGCCGACCCCATCGGGATCGGCGCGAAAATTGATGCTGCCCAGGCGCCAAAGCGCCGGCGGCAGCGCCTGGGGCAGCAGCAACAGGCCGCGTTGTTCGGGGTCGGCCTGCGCGCCACGTGTCAACCCGGTTTGCGCCGGATAGCTGCTGAGCAGGGGCGCCAGGCTCTGCTCGGCGGGCTGCTGCTCCAGGGCCGCCAGGTAGACGCGTTCGGACTGGCCGAGCACCTCCGCCAGGTAGGCATCGGCATCCGGCCGATAACGATCCGGTTCGCTGAACAGCAGGTCGAAGACCACTGCTTTGGGCTGCTGGGGCAGTAGGTACTCCAGCAGTTCGGCATGCAGCGAGCGCGGCCAGGGCCACTTGCCGGCTTCCTCGGACAGAACCTGCAGGCTGGTATCGTCGATATCGATGATCACCAGGTTTGGATTCGCGGTCTGCCGCTGGGCGCGCTGGCGAATCAGCCAGTCCAGCTGGGCATGGCTCCAGCCATCCTGCAGCGCGCCGCTGTGCAGGCCGAGCTGCAGTAGCAGCGCAGCCGCGCACAAAACCCAGAGGGCGGCGCGGAAATGCCGGGTGGGTGGATGCAGTGGCTGCATGGAGGCCCCTACGACTGAACGGGGTGACCGGACTGTGGCTAATTGCCTGCTGATTTGAATGTAGCAGAGCCTGAACGCGGTCAAGGCGCTCGGCGGCGCGAGCGGAGAAAAGATGGTGCGGGCCGCCGGGCGGCAGGATGCGCACCCGGCATAGGTCGGCGCGCGGGGGTTGGGATAGGCATGAAAAAGGCGCTCCGAGGAGCGCCTTTGAGCATTGCGCAGTGGTGCCTTAGCCGGCGACCAGCACCCGGATGGCTTCCAGGCGCAGCGCCGCCTTGTCGAGCAGGGCCAGGCCCTGTTCGCGCTGCTTGCGCAGGGTGACCAGCTCGCTGTCGCGCACGCTGGGGTTGACCGCCTGCAGGGCGAGCAATCGGGCAAGCTCCTCGTCCGTGTCGGCGGCCAGGCGCCGTTGCGCCTCGGCGACCCGCTCGGCATGCCGCGGGGCGATCTTGGTTTCGCCGGCATTGATCAGGACGTTCAAGGCCTCGCGCTGGGCCTGGACGAACTTGTTGGCGCTGGCGCGCGGCACGGTTTCCAGTTGCTCGTTGAGCTTCTCGAACGAGACCTTGGCCGCCAGGTCGTTGCCGTTGGCGTCGAGCAGGCAGCGCAGCGCCGCCGGCGGCAGGTAGCGGCCCAGTTGCAGGGCGCGCGGGGCCACCACTTCGCTGACATAGAGCAATTCGAGCAGCACGGTGCCGGGTTTCAGCGCCTTGTTCTTGATCAGCGCCACCCCGGTGTTGCCCATCGAGCCTGCGCGCACCAGGTCCATGGCGCCTTGCACCATCGGGTGTTCCCAGGTGAGGAACTGCATGTCCTCGCGGGCCAGGGCCAGGTCGCGGTCGTAGGTGATGGTCACGCCCTCGTCGTCGCCGAGCGGGAAGCTGGCATCCAGCATCTTCTCGCTGGGGCGCAGGATCAGGGCGTTGTCCGAATGGTCCTCGCTGTCGATGCCGAAGGCGTCGAACAACTGCTCCATATAGATAAGCAGGGCGAACTGGTCGTCCTGTTCGAGGATGGCCTCGACCAGCGCC
>DATDTH010000334.1:0-7836 GCA_035290985.1 Pseudomonas sp.
GCCCGGCGCCCTGCTCAGCCGCCTGACCCTGACGCTCTAGGGCCTGTGGACACTCCCCGCACGGCCGCGATGGAAATGTCCACAGGCCCTAGCGCATTTTCACGAAAATCCCGTCTGCCCCGCTTTGCCGAGTTAGGCCGCGAAAAGGTAGGCGGTAGGCTGGCGTAGAGCGAAGCGAAACCCAGCTAATGACCCCGCTGGGTTTCGCCGGACAGACCGTAGGTCGGGTTAGCGAAGCGTAACCCGACAGGCTGCTTCGCCGGGCCTTGGCGGCGCAGGATTTTGTTGGGTTACGGCGCTAGCGGCTACGCGTATGCCCCAGGCTTGCGCACCGCGCGCCTAACCCAACCTACGGGCCTGGGGGCTTATCTGCTCTGGAAGAGCCGGCCGGGCGCAGCGCCCCGCTGAGGCCCGGCACCGCCACGCATACCGTCGGTCGACGCTCGCCAAGCGCAGCAGGCCTGATACACTGCGCGACATTTTTGTTTTGCAGGCCTGTCCCGTGACCTCCACCGCGTTCAATTCCTTGTCCCTGTCCGCCGCCATGCTGGCGAACCTCGAGTCCCTCGGTTATACGGAGATGACTGCGGTTCAGGCCCAGAGCCTGCCGGTCATTCTCAAGGGCATGGACCTGATCGCCCAGGCCAAGACCGGCAGCGGCAAGACCGCGGCCTTCGGCATCGGCCTGCTCAACCCGCTGAACCCACGCTACTTCGGTTGCCAGGCCCTGGTGCTCTGCCCGACCCGGGAACTGGCCGACCAGGTGGCCAAGGAAATTCGCCGGCTGGCCCGCGGCGCCGACAATATCAAGGTGCTGACCCTGTGCGGCGGCGTGCCCTTCGGCCCGCAGATCGGCTCCCTGGAGCACGGCGCGCAGATCATAGTCGGCACCCCCGGGCGGATTCAGCAGCACCTGAGCAAGGGCACCCTGAAACTCGACGGGCTGAACACCCTGGTGCTGGACGAAGCCGACCGCATGCTGGACATGGGCTTCTACGACTCCATCGCCGAGATCATCGGCCAGACCCCGAGCAAGCGCCAGACCCTGCTGTTCTCCGCCACCTACCCGACCGGCATCAAGCAGTTGGCCTCCGCCTTCATGCGCGACCCGCAACAGGTCCGGGCCGAGTCGATGCACGGCAACAGCCAGATCGAACAGCGCTTCTATGAAATAGCCCCGGAAGAACGGATGGAGGCGGTGGTCAAGCTGCTCACCTGTTTCCGCCCGGAATCCTGCGTGGCCTTCTGCTTCACCAAGCAGCAGTGCCAGGAACTGGTCGAGCACCTGGGCGCCAATGGCATCTCCGCCATGGCCCTGAACGGCGACCTGGAGCAGCGTGACCGCGACCAGGTCCTGGCGATGTTCGCCAACCGCAGCCTCTCGGTCCTGGTGGCCACGGACGTGGCCGCCCGCGGCCTGGACATCGATGCCCTGGACATGGTGATCAACGTCGAGCTGGCCCGGGACTCGGAGATCCATATCCACCGGGTCGGCCGCACCGGCCGCGCCGGCGAAAAAGGCATGGCCATGAGCCTGGTGGCGCCACCCGAGGCGCACCGCGCCCAGGCCATCGAGACCCTGCAGAAGGGCCCGCTGAACTGGCACCCGCTCAACAGCCTCAAGGCCCAGGCCGGTCTGCCGCTGCAGCCGCCCATGGTCACCCTGTGCATCGGTGGCGGGCGCAAGGACAAGGTCCGCCCCGGCGATATACTCGGTGCCCTGACCGGCGAGGCCGGGATTCCCGGCACCCAGGTCGGCAAGATCGCCATCTTCGATTTCCAGGCCTATGTCGCGGTCGAACGCGGGGTGGCCAAGCAGGCACTGCAACGTCTCAATGACGGCAAGATCAAGGGCCGCGCCCTGCGCGTGCGCCAGCTCTGACAGAGCCCGCGCCCCGGCCAGTAGAGGACCTAGACAGTGCGCAATATTCTGGTGGTGGAAGACAGCCCGCTGGTGCTGAAGATTCTCGAACACCTGTTCCGTCAGGAACCGGAGTTGCAGCCCGTGTTCTGCGCCTCCCTGGCCGAGGCCCAGGTCATGCTGGAGACCTCGGCGGCGCTGTTCTTCGCCGCCATAGTCGACCTCAACCTGCCGGATGCCGCGAATGGCGAGATCGTCGACCTGGTGCTGCAGTACCGGCTGCCGTGCATCGTCCTCAGCGGTTCCTACAACGAGCAACGGCGCGATGAACTGCTGCTCAAGGGCGTGGTGGACTATGTGCTCAAGGAAAGCCAACACTCCTACGAATACGCCTTCCGCCTGATCCACCGCCTGGAAAGCAATCGCCATGTGAAGATACTGGTGGCCGAGGATTCCGATGCCACCCGGCATTTCATCCAGCGCATCCTGACTCCGCACCTGTACCAGATCATCGAGGCCCGCGACGGCGACGAGGCCCTGCGCCTGCTCCAGGAGCAGCCGGATATCGACCTGCTGCTGGTCGACCATGGCATGCCCGGGCTGAGCGGCTTCGAGCTGGTCAAGGTGCTGCGCCAGCAAATGAAACGCCACGACCTGATCATTCTCGGCCTGTCCGCCGATACCAAGGGCTCGCTCAGCGCCATGTTCATCAAGCACGGCGCCGACGACTTCCTGCGCAAACCCTTCTGCCCGGAAGAGCTCAATTGCCGGGTGATGTCGACCCTGGAGCGCCGCGACCTGGTGCGGGCCCTGAAACAGGCGGCGCAGTTCGACTCCCTCACCAGCCTGTACAATCGCCGCGCCTTCTACGAACAGGGCATCCAGCAGTTCCGTCAGGCGCAGCGCGCTGGCCAGAACCTGAGCGTGGCCATGCTCGACCTGGACCTGTTCAAGGCCATCAATGACGACTACGGCCATGCCAGCGGCGATGCCGCCCTGGTCGGCTTCGCCCGCAGCTTGCGGGCCGCCTTTCCCGATGCCCTGCTCGGGCGCCTGGGCGGAGAGGAATTCGCCCTGGTCAGCCCGGACGATGCCGTCAGCCTGACGCTCGCCCTGGAGCGGTTGCGCGAAACCTGCGCCCACCTCAAGTACGCCATAGGCGCCCCGCCCCTGAACTTCAGCGCCGGCCTCTACCATGGCGCCCCCGAAGACCTGGAAAGCCTGCTGCACGAAGCCGACATGTGCCTCTACCAGGCCAAGCGCCAGGGCCGTGGGCGGACCCTGGTGAATGTCCCCTCTACAGGCCGTGACGCTTGAAGATCTGCGCGTAGCTGCCGTCGGCGTTCATTTCGTCTATCGCCCGATCGAAAGCGGCGACTATCTCGGCATGCTGGGGGTGGCTGCGCCGCACCAGGATATGCAAGCCGTTTTCGCTGAGGGGCAAGGGCAGGAATACCAGCTGGTCACGGATGCTCGCCAGCTCGCGATTGAAGTGATAGCGGGCCACGTACTCGTCCTCCACGGCCAGGTCCAGCCGATGGCCATGGACCATCCGCGCGCCGACCACGAAACCCGGGACTTCCACCTTGCGCAACAAGGGGTCGCTGTCGAACTCCGGCGAATAGGCATAACCGCGCACGGCCGCGATGCTGTAGCCATGCAGATCCGCCAGCTCGTTGAAGCTCATGCCGCCGCCGCGACGCTGAACGAAGCGCACCCGGTTGATCAGGTAGGCCTTGGAGAACAGGCCATAGGCCGCACGCTCGTCGCTGTACCAGGCGCTGATCACTACGTCATAGTCGGCCTGTTGCACCCCCCGCAACGCCCGGGCCCAGGGCACCTCGGCGTACTGACTGGTGTAACCGGCCCGCTTCAAGGCGGTGACCACCAGATCGCTGGCGAAGCCATTGTTGAGCAGTCGCCTATCGGTGAAGGGTGGCCAGGTGTCGGCCACCAGCCGCAACGGCTCGGCGGGCGCCAGGCTGCAGATCGAGTACAAGGCCAACAGGATGAAAATGCGATGCATGGATAGCGACCTTTTCTCTACAGGCTGTTCCTAGCTTAGGCTGTGTTCGGCACTTGCCGCGAATCGTCTGCGGACCAGCACGTCCCGTGGCCGGCGGGCCGACACGCGACACGGCGACGCCGGGCTTTCGGGTAAGATGCGCGGATTTTCCAACGCCCCGAGGAATTGACAGTGTCCGTTGCAGATGTAGTGATCATAGGCGCTGGCGCCGCGGGCCTGATGTGCGCGCTGACCGCCGCCGGGCGCGGGCGCCGGGTGGTGCTGCTGGACCATGCCAACAAGGCCGGCAAGAAAATCCTGATGTCCGGCGGCGGACGCTGCAACTTCACCAACCTCTATACCGAACCGGGCAACTTCCTCTCGGGTAATCCGCACTTCTGCAAATCGGCCCTGGCGCGCTACAGCCAGTGGGATTTTATCGGCCTGGTGACCAAGCACGGCGTGCCCTACCACGAGAAGAAGCTCGGCCAGCTGTTTTGCGACAACAAGGCCAGCGACATACTCGGTCTGCTGCTGGACGAATGCGCAGCGGCCGGCGTACGCCTGCTACTGGACACCCGCGTGAACCAGATCGACAAGGTCGATGGGGGGTATTCGCTGCAGAGCAGTGCCGGAACGCTGAGCTGCGAATCCCTGGTGATCGCCACCGGCGGCCTGTCGATCCCGACCCTGGGCGCCAGCGGTTTCGGTTATCAGGTCGCCCGCCAGTTCGGCCACAACCTGCTGCCGACCCGCGCCGGCCTGGTGCCCTTTATCCTCACCGACCCGCAGCTCAAGGCCCTGTGCAGCGAACTGTCCGGCACCTCGGTGGAGGACTGCCTGGTCAGCTGCAACGGCCAGAGCTTTCGGGAAAATATCCTGTTCACCCACCGCGGCCTGAGCGGCCCGGCGATCCTGCAGATTTCCTCGTTCTGGCAGCCGGGCGATGTCGTCGAGATCAACCTGCTGCCGCACCTGGACCTGCCACTCTGGTTCGCCACCCAGCAGGCCGAGCGGCCGAACAGCGAACTCAAGACCCTGCTGGGCGAGCTCTTCACCAAGAAAATGGCCGGCCTGCTGGCCGAGCAGTGGTTCGACTCCAAGCCCATGAAGCAGTACAGCCCTGGCGAGCTGAAGGCGATCGCCGAGCAACTGGCGGGTTGGCAGCTGATACCGGCCGGCACCGAGGGCTACCGCACGGCGGAGGTAACCCTGGGCGGCCTCGACACCCATGAGGTCTCCTCCAAGACCCTGGAGTCGCTGAAATCCCCGGGGCTGTACTTTATCGGCGAAGTGCTGGACGTCACCGGCCACCTGGGCGGTTTCAACTTCCAGTGGGCCTGGGCCTCGGGCTATGCGGCAGCGCAATACGTCTAGCCATTTCACGAAATAATTGCCCGTCTTGCTACTCGGCGAAAAGGGGCGTTTTTTGTAGCCGGATAAGCCTTGGCGCAATCCGGGGCAGCTCGATTCCGCTGACAGTCCGTAGGCTTGAGGCGGCGCTCAGCGCACCGTCGAAGCCTCGCCGCCACACCGACCTCTCGGTGCGCACGGCGCACCCTACAAAATCCCGCAGTGCGAAACTGGCCCTTGCGCGCGGAGAATCAAGACGGAATCTACGAAAAGCGCTTCGGCAGCCCGTAGGATGGGTTGAGCGCAGCGATACCCATCGAGCAAGTTATCGACATAGGTTGGGCGACGGATCCGGCCGCTACTCCCGCAACATCGCGACGAACTGCCGGGCGAAGCTGTGCACATCCCCTGGCCAGCGCGCGGACAGGTAGCGGCCGTCGCGTACCACGAAAGCCGGGCGCTCGTCGTCCGGGCTGTCGCGGTGCAGGCCGCTGGTCTGGCGCAGGCGCTGCGGCGCATCCGCCGGCACGTCGAGAAAATCCGCCGGACTGGCCAGGGCTCGGGTCACCTCCGCCTGCACGCTCATATACCCGGCCGGCTCGCCCGGCGCCTCACTGTAGGTGCGGTAATAGTCCGGGGCCCAAAAACGCCCGAAGAAGCGCGTCAGGTCCCAGGCGCTTTTTTCCATGGCCCAGGTCAACGCGGTGGTCTTGCGTCCATGGAGCGCGGAACGCCCATCCGGCCCCGGACTGCGCGCCGCCAGCAGCACGCCATGGCAGATCGCGGCCAGGGGTTTGTCGCTGGCGAAAAAATCGCCGACTAAGGCCTGCAGCACCGGGCTTTCCAGGTAGACGCGCATGCCCCGCGCCCAGTGGCCGCCGGGCAACAGCAGGCCGTCGAAGTCGGCGACCCGCAGCTGCCGGTAATCCAGCGGCTGGCGGAAGGCCTCATCCGCCAGCAGGGCCTTATAGGCCTGGCGCGCATCGGCGCGGGCGCGCAGCAGCAGCCCCAGCAGCTTGAACCGGCGCAGTCCGGGCAGCCAACCCCAGGGGTCCAGGCCCTCACCGGTCAGCATCAGCGGATCGCCCTCGGCCGGCCGACCATCCGGCGTGGCAAAGCGCACCCGCAGCCCCGCGGCGCGCAGGATCTGCCAGCTGAGCGCCACCTCGCTGGGGTCGAAGTCACGGTTCGGCAAGGGAATCAGCACGGTCTTGGGCATGGCGGGGCACTCGGCTAGTGAGAGACCAGCTTAGGCCGCCCGGCCAGGCCAGGCGAGTGGCCCGGCAGGCCAAGCCTGCGACTTGCCGGCCGCTAACCGACCATTAAGGGCCGTTGGCGGCATCCGGCAATGGCCGGCTCAGCCGGGAGGATAAGGAACCCGAGGCGTTCAGGCGTTGCTGCAAGCGCATGAGAAAACCCACCTCGAAGGCCATTTGCTGGGTGCTGTTGTCCTGCTTTTCCCGGCCCAGGATCAGGGTCATCCAGAGGTAGGTCGAGCGATCGCTGGCCAGCCAGCGATCGGCGCAGGCCACGGCGTAGTCGATGCTCGGCTGGCAGTTTTCCTGCCACATCAACTCGAGGCCAGGGTGGTCGTCCGCGGGAGGGATGGTGACGCGATAGCCCCTACGCATAAGGCACCGCCCGAAGGCGCGGCCTAGGCAGAATGAAGAGGACTGAACAATCCATTGTCATGGTACTTCTCCTGATGGTGCAGCGAATCCGTACGCGAGAGCAGCCAAAACTGGCGATGGTTGGCCGCTTATTTCTCGGTCGATTCGTGAAGCTTCGCTTGGTTGGGGTATTGCTCACCGCCCAGCTACGAACATCGTAGTATCAGCGCGACATTTGCACAACGATTCTCGTAGCCCTTCTGACGCAGCGGGAACTAGGCATGGCGAGTAATCAGGTGTGGGCGCGACGGCTGAAAGAGGCTCGAGTGGCCAAGGGGCTTTCACAGCGGCAACTGGGCATCGAGGCGGGGCTCGACCCCTCGGTCGCCAGCACCCGAATCAACAGGTACGAAAAGGGCGTCCACCGCGCCGATGATCCCATCACCCACAAGGTGGCCCAGGTGCTGAATATTCCCGTGGCCTACCTCTATGCCGAGTACGATGCGCTGGCCGAACTCATCCTGATTTTCGAACGGGCCAGTTCGGAACAGAAAGCCTACCTCCTCGAAGTGGCCGGCCAGTTCAAACGCAAGCTCCTCTGAGTTTTTCACAGCCTCTGAGCACAGCTCGCGACAGGTCCTGCACTGTGGCGAGCCGATAAAGGCCGACGGCAGCGACCGCGCGCGGTTCGAGCGCCTCGATTTACAGGGCAACACGCCCTTGCTTGCAAAGTGGCTGTTCCTCTTCTAGCGTAAAGCCAGCACCGGGAACCCGCGTCCTGCGGGTTCCCCTCGCGTACCCAGCCTCATCCGCCGACCCGTCCATCAGGTCGTGATTGCGTTGTAGCCAAGGTCCCCGTTATCGGGCCGGGCAGAATTTGCATAGGACGTTCATGGCAATGGAACAGCCGCTCCCCCTATTCGCCCCTTTTCCCCTGCGCGCCGCCCGGCGCCGATTTTCCCTGGGCGCCCGCTGCGCGGCGCCAACCCACCCCTTCCCGCCACCCC
>DATDTH010000335.1:0-5969 GCA_035290985.1 Pseudomonas sp.
AGCAGGCTCGCCATGGCATCGGCACGGGCCAGCAGACGGTCATCGTTGAGCGGTGGTTCCAGCCCCGGCTCCGCGTCCAGGGCCGGACGCGCCAGGTAAGGCAGATCGATAAACTGCGCCGGGATGCCCAGCCGCTGCGCCTCGCGCAATGCTACCCACTCCGGCGACATGGCCGCCAGCGGCACGAAACAGCGCGCCTGGGCGCCCGTAGGCGCCTGCCGCAGCGTTACCGTGGGCCCGTGAATAAAAAACGCCACGGGCGGACGGGTCTGCGCATCCAGTAACTGCGGCAGCAAGTGATTGGCCTCGCTCGGCCCTTCCACCAGCACCCAATCGGGGCGGTGGCTCTCGATCAGTCGCCGCAGCTGCCAGGCACAGCGCGGGCTGTGATGACGGATCGGCGCCCAGATCAGCTCGGGATAAGCCCCGTAAGCCGCGCCATCCAGCGCCGCAGATGCAGGATGCACCTCAGTCGCTCCGCAACGCGGCGAAGTCCTGCCACTCGGGGCTGCCGGCCCGCACCTGGCGGATCACCCGCAGGTAGTCGCGAAAACGTTGACCATCGCGTTCGTCATCCTTGATCACGGTCCCCAGCATGAACTGCGACAGGTGCTGCGGCCTGACCTCGGGCTCGCCGAAATAATGGCATTGCACCGCCGCGCTGAACGCCACCGCGATCGCCTCCGCGCTCGAGAGCACCGTTGAGGGGGATTCGATCGCCAGGCCCTCGACGCTGCCGGCGCGAAGTTCCTGAAAGGCCGTGGCCAGCAAGTGCGCCACATCCACCGGCAGGCGGATGGCGATACCCTGGGCCTGCAACTGCATATTCACCTCGCGCAGCAAGAGCTCCTTCTGATCCTGAAGGCGCGCCAGGGGGCGCATTGTCTCGAAGTTGAAACGGCGCTTGAGCGCCGAGGACATGTCGTTGACCCCGCGATCCTTGAGGTTCGCGGTGGCGATCACGTTGAAGCCCGGCCGGGCCAGCAAGCAGGCGTCGGCGCCCTCC
Organism: Pseudomonas sp.; assembly: GCA_035290985.1. Taxonomy (GTDB): domain Bacteria; phylum Pseudomonadota; class Gammaproteobacteria; order Pseudomonadales; family Pseudomonadaceae; genus Aquipseudomonas. Next base: position 1,007 of record DATDTH010000335.1, read on the forward strand.
TTCATCTCCGGCACATGCAGCAGCCGCTCGGACAGGATCGGGATCAGGTTGTCCTGCACCTCCGTGGGGCAACGGCTGATTTCCTCGAAGCGCAGCAGCGCCCCACGGCTCATGGCCCGATGCAAGGGGCCAGGCACCAGGGCCTCTGGACCCGGGCCGGAGCGCAGCAGCAAGGCGTAGTTCCAGCCATAGCGGATGCTCTCCTCGACCACCCCGGCGCTGCCCTGCACCGTCAGTGTGCTGTCCCCGCAGATGCCCGCGGCCAGCAGCTCCGACAACAGCGACTTGGCCGTACCCGGTTCGCCCACCAGCATCAGGCCACGCTGGCCCACCAGGGTGACTATGGCGCGCTCGACCACCTCGTCGTTGCCGAAGATCTTGCGCACCACCACCGCGCCCTCGATTTCCCGTCCCCCACTGCCGAGAATAAAGGTCCGCACCATGGCCGGCGACAAGCGCCAGCCCTGCGGCCGCGGCCCGCTGTCGGCCGCGACCAGGCGCTGCAGCTCCGCAGCATGCAGCTGTTCTGCGGGCAGGCGCTGGGCGGTGGCGAGGGGCGGGGTTTTGACTGTGCTCATTGTCCGGCCTCGGCCAGGCTTTGGGCCTGGACCAACAGGGTGTTGCGCAAGGCCGCCGGCAGGTCGCCGAGGCATTGGGCTTGAAGTTCGTCGCCAACCCGTTGGTACACCGCCAGTGCCTCCATTTCGATCTGATCGTCGGCATCGAAATAGCCGACATTGATTTCGCTATGGGCCCAGATGACCTGCCAGCGCTCACCATCCGGTGACCAGCTGTGCTGGGTGAAGACACCGCCGTCTTCGCTGGCGCCTTTCTGGTAACCCCAGCGCTCCAACAAACCGCTGAGCGTGCCACGACTCAGCACTTTGCCGCTGGCCCGCAGCACTTTGTTGGCCTGCAACTCCTCGTCGCTGGCGTGTTGCACCGCAGTGCCCCACTGATCGATGGGTGAAACCAACTCATAGTCGGCAAAATGCGCAACCCATGCCGCACGCTCTGCATTGTCCAGTTCCATGGGGTGGGTGACCTGCACCGTACACGACTCTGGCAGGAGGTAGCGCGCATCGTCGAGGTCGAGCAATCCACCGTCTGAGTCGGGACGAAAGCGCTTGAGCGCCGCACCCTGTTCGTCCAGCGCAGACCACACCACGTTTTGGGCGATAAGGTTGAGCAAGGGGTGCTCGATGAACAAGCGCTGCCAGGTGCTGGCCGACCAGCTCTGCCCTAGCTGCAAGGCGCGCAGCAGGCGCTGGCCTTGCTGCTTGAGCACCGGCTTGAGGTTTTTTGCCAGGGCCTTGAACTGGCTCTCTGCCTGTTCGCGCTTGCCCTTATCCTCATCCGCACGCGCTTTTGGCAGGCTTTTGCTGGCCTTGCCAGCGGCATCGAACACCACCAGGCTGAGGTCGGAACGAATCCGCACCGTGTAGTTGTAAGGCCCAACGTCTAGCACCAAGCCCTGAGGCCCCATGCCAAAATCAGGCGCCAACACTTCGAGAAAATCCTCCAGGCTTAAACCGCGACGCTCTGCGGCAGCCGCCAAGGCGGCGTTGGCGCTGGCCTTGATCGAGGCGGTGAGCTTGCCGTTCTCCCACAGATCACGGGCCAGGTAGCAGCCAAAGTGACCAGGCAGTTCACAGAGCAAGGCAATCGCCAACACGGACTTTTGCGTGCGGAATTTTTTCCAGTCCTTGACCGCCTTAACCAGCGCATTGGCGGCGCGTTCGTCACCGTACTCGCGCATCGGTTGCAGCAGCCAGAGGAACTCATTGGCGCCGTTTGCGGTGATCCAGCCATTAACCCCAAGCAGCGCAAACTCGGCGCATTGCCCCGCCGACAGGCAGGCCAGGATCTGCCGAGCGCGACGCGGCAAGCGGTCTGCCCGTTGCATAAGCGCCAGCAGGAAACGCCCCAGAGGCTCGCCCAAAGGATGCAGCAGTGTGGCGAACTCGTCGTTCCACACGCCTTCGGCACGCTCGCCAGGCTGCTTGTTCGCCTCCGCTTGAAAGCCCGCCAGATCCAGCCCTGCCCAAGGATCCAAGCCTTGCAGTGGGTAACAGGCATTTTCCAAAGCATCCAGGCTCAGGCCACGGCTCTGCTCATCATGGGCCGGGTCATGAAAATACTCGGCAATCAAGGGGGCCATCAGCGGGTCGCGGGACAGGGCAATGCCGGTCAGCAGGTGCGGCCGGGCCTTGGCGGCGCCAGGCAACAAGCCACTGCGTTGGATGATATCCGCCGTGCAACTGGCAATCAGCGCCACAACCGGATCACGCACCGCCTTGTTGCCGCTGGCCAATACCTTGCCCAGGGTGTCCGCACAGGCCAGCAACGCGGCGCTGTTGAACAGCGGCAATAACAACAGCTGCAACTTGCTGTTCAGCGCGGCATAGGTCTGCGGGTTGGCGGCGATGGCGTTCCCCAGCTGCAAGGCCTGCAAGCGGCGGATAGTGCCGCGTCGGGCAGCGGGTTCGGATTCGATGCGCCGGGCGGCCAGCACCACCAGCAGCGGCCACAGGCGCTGCGGACAGCCTTGCAGACGCTCAACGGAATCAACCAGATGATCCTCCAGCAATTGCGGTTCCTGCGCGTAGCAATCGGCCAGAAAGGCAAACACCTCGGGGCGTAGCGATGCGTACTCAAGGGGACGGCTACAGGCCCAGAGGATGGGCTGCCGATAACTCGGCGCGGAAACCCTGTTCCACAGCAGTTGCCAGCGTTCGAGCCGATCAGCACCCCGAACCAACTGATGAGCAGAAACGCCCGTGTTGGCAAAAAGATCAGGATGTTGGGCGCTTGCTGACAACAATGCGGCCCAGCCTTGCAGATCGATCACGCAATCGCCCAACCGTGGCTCAAGGTAGCTGTATCCGTCCCTTTTGCTACTGGCCAACTCAAACAATTGCCAGGCCGCCGCCTCGGCCAGTTCCTGGCAGAGCGCGTCGAGGTAAGTGGTCAGCAGCGCGCGATTGTTCCGGGTCCCTAACGAATGGGGAAAGGAGCTGGCAGCTTCGCTGAAGTAGTACGCCCAGATCAGGCTGTCCAGCTCAGCATCATCCACATGCTCGACCAGGCGCGTGAAGCTGGAAACGAAGGATTGGCTGTCACGGGGTTCCTTGAGCACTATTTGCCGGTACCACTGCAAGGCCTCCGGGGTGCCCAAGGATGCGGAAAAATCAGCGAAGCGGGCGTAGCGCGCCTGTTCGAAATCCAGAGTCGCCTGCGGGCAGCAGTCGACGAAGCCGCTTGGCAAGCGCAGCACCTTGAACCCCGCATCGGGTAGCTGCCGCAGTACTGCCCGGAAGGTTTCTGGCTGCTCGGCGAGCAGATAGGCCAGGCCCATTTTATGGAACAAGACATTGAAGCTGGACTGCGCGTTCTGCGATTCGCCGACCAACCGCGCCAGCTCGTCACTGCGCAGCAACACCCGCAGCAGCGGCAAGGCCAGGTTGCGCTGCAACACCAGCCATTGCTCACGACGAAGGTCGTCCCAGCGATAGCTGGTGGTGCAGTTTACGAAGCGAAGCAGCAAGGTCAGCCAGGTGTCATCCGGCACAGGCTCAGACTGCAACTGCTCGCGCACCAACAGCATTAAGGTGCGCATGGCCACTAACGGGCAAAGATGACCGTCTTGCCAATACACCTGGGAGATGGATCGCAATGCCGCGCTCAATGCCTGGGGCTGCGCGCCCGCCGTCACATACCAACGGTGCACCGGCAACCAGTCGCCACTGCCCTCGGCAAGCTCATCGGCCCAGCGCTGCATGGCGTGCATTTGCGCAGTGATCCAGCGCCGGCTATCCGACCTGATGACTCCACCGCCGCCCGCGTTAAACAGGGTGGAAGACAACAGCCATTCAGGCAACTGGGCAAGGTCGCAAAAGGGTGCCAGCAACACCACCATGCGCTCGCCGAAGTCGAGCAGGTCCTCTTCGGCTAGCTCGGCATCGGCCCAACTATGAAATATCCGACTAGGCAACTGGTAAAAGGATGGCTCGGCGCCCGCATCGGCGCCCAACCAGAGTCGCTGCGCCAGTGTCTGTCGCCATGCCTGGGGCAGTGGCGCTTCGGCCCGCCAATAACGCTGTACATCGCCAAAATCCAGACCTGGACCGATCGACATTTGCCGATAGACAGCTGCCAGTTTCTGCAGAAATGTGGCCTCGCTCCCGGTCTGTGCCAAGCCCCGCATAACGTCAATGTTGTCAGTCATGAACCCAACTCTTCCTGGAGCAATGGTATTAGTGTCCATCCGACCACCTCGAATGAACCCACAATGCAGCTTTTCTCTTCGGCCACCCGTTACAACAGCCCCTTAGAGGACGAGCCAGGCTTTGGCCCGTTCGGGCCCTGGCATACTCGATTAATTCGAGGTTCACCGAGGGCCCTGTAGTCATGCCTCGGCCACCGCCCTCAGTTGCTCCGCCTGGTCCAGCAGGGTATTCAACAGGGCCGGCGGCAGATCGCCCAGGCGCTGGCGCGCGTAGCCATCCTCGGCGCGCTTGCACACCGTAAGCCCCTCGATATCGACCACTTCATCCGGGTCGAAAAACACGCTGATTCCGCTGTGCTCGAGCGTCACCAGCCAGTGTTCGCCGTCCAGGCTCCAGCTGTGTTCATCGAACCGGGTCTCGCCTCCCGCATCGCCCTTGATATAGCCCCACTTCTCCAGCAGGCTGCCGAACTTGCCCCGTGGCAGTCGACTGCCCTTGGCACGGGTCAATACGTTGGCCTGCAGCTCCTCGGCAATGGGTCTATGCACGGCGAACTCCCACTGACCGATAGGCGATACCAGGGCGTAGTCGGCGAAATGCTGCGCCCAGGCAGCGCGTTCGTGCTCATCCAGCTCCAATGGATGAACGATATGCACCAGCGCGTCATCCGCCAGGACGAAATCCTCGTCCTGCAGGTCGATCAGCGCACCGTTCTCATCGGGCCGGAAACGGCC
>DATDTH010000336.1:0-2561 GCA_035290985.1 Pseudomonas sp.
ACGCCGATGACGAGTTCGACCTGAGCCTGGACGAGCTGGAAGCGGGCCTGGATGCGGACCTGCAGGCCGATGCCGCCCAGCACGGGACGAACCCGGCCAGTCATTTCGACTTCAGCAAGCCGGCCGCCGATCCTGCCCGTGACGATCTGGACTTCGACCTGACCCTGGGCGATGAAGCCCAGGGCGACGACCTGGCGGATTTCAGCCTCGATCTGGATGAGGGCAGCAAGTCCACCGCGGTCGATGACGACGATTTCCTCCTCAGCCTGGAGGACGAGCCGAGCCCGAAGTCGCGTAACGAGCTGGACGATCTGAGTCTCGAACTGTCGACGGACAGCGCGGCGGCCGAATTCGACCTGTCTTCCGATTTCGACCTGTCCCTGGCTGACGAGGCGCCCGCGCCGGCACCGACGGCAGACAGCTTTGCCGCCCAGCTGGATGAAGTGAGCGCCGAGCTGGATCAACTGTCCGAGAGCATGGACCTGCCGGATGAGCTGGATGCGTTCGACCTGCCGCCCGCGGCCGCGTCGACCGCCCTGGCCACCGAACAGGGTGACGAGGATGATTTCGATTTCCTCTCGGGCACCGATGAGACCGCGACCAAGCTGGACCTGGCCCGCGCCTACATCGACATGGGTGACACCGAAGGCGCGCGGGACATCCTCGACGAAGTGATCAACGAAGGCAGCGACGGCCAGCAGAGCGAAGCACGCGAACTGCTCGCCCGTCTCGTCTGATTCCAGCCAGCGACACCGCCAACGGCAGCCAAAAAGGCTGCCGTTGGCGTTTCTGCAATCCACTCCCTCGTCATGCCCGCGAAGGCGGGTATCCAGAGCGGCCGAGCTGCCCCCGAATTGCATTTGGGCTTATCCGGGCAAATTTTGGTGGGTTACGCCACGCGGCGGCTGCGTGGTTCGTCAGGCCGGTTTTCAGCATGGGTATCGCTGCGCTCAACCTAGGCGGCCCCACCCATCCTACGTTAACCCTTCCTACGAAAAGCGCCTCCCCGCCCCCGTAGGAGCCAGCTTGCTGGCGATCCTCGGCTCCGGCGATGCGCCGTGACCCCGGATTGCGCCAAGGCTTATCCATTGGGCTACGCAAAGCGATTCCTTGCGTGGCGAAATGGGCCTCGCCGAGCCAACGAGCGCCCGTATAATGCGCGGCATTGCAGCAATCAGAAGGCTATAGGTCCTTGGATATCAAAGACAACGCGGTTGCGGAAGTGGCCGCCGCCGGCTTTCAGCGGATCGCCCTCGGCGTCGAGTACAAAGGTTCCCGCTACCGCGGCTGGCAGCGCCAGGCGTCCGGCGTGCCGACGGTGCAGGAGGTGCTGGAGAAGGCCCTGAGTCGGGTGGCTGATTCACCGGTGTCCCTGCTGTGCGCGGGGCGCACCGATGCCGGGGTACACGCCAGCGGCCAGGTGGTGCATTTCGACACCCAGGCCGAGCGTTCGCTCAAGGCCTGGGTGATGGGCGCCAATATCAACCTGCCCCACGACATCAGCGTCAGCTGGGCCCAGGTCATGCCGGCGCATTTCCATGCGCGCTTCAAGGCCATCGCCCGGCGTTACCGCTACGTGATCTACAACGATCCGATACGGCCGGCGCACCTGGGCGAGGAGATCACCTGGAACCACCGGCCCCTGGACCTCGAGCGCATGCAGGCGGCGGCCCGGCACCTGGTGGGGACCCACGATTTCAGCGCGTTCCGCGCGGGCCAGTGCCAGGCCAAGTCGCCGATCAAGCAGATGCACCATCTGCGGCTCGCCCGGCACGGCAAGATGATAGTGCTGGACGTGCGCGCCAATGCCTTCCTGCACCATATGGTGCGCAATATCGCCGGTGCGCTGATGACCATAGGTGCCGGTGAGCGTCCGGTGGAGTGGATCAAGGAGGTGCTGGACGGGCGCAGCCGGCGGGCTGGCGGCGTGACGGCCCACCCGTTCGGGCTGTACCTGGTGCAGGTGGAATACCCAGCCGAATTCATCCTGCCCGAGCGGTACATAGGCCCGCATTTCCTATCGGCTTTGCCGGACATCGCTGACGCCTAGCAGGGCTTTTGTTACTATTCAGGGTCTTTTCCAGCAGGTGTTCGCTCGTGTCAGTCGTTCGCAGCAAGATCTGTGGCATCACCCGCGTCGAGGATGCGCTCGCCGCCGCCGCGGCCGGGGCCGATGCCATCGGCCTGGTGTTCTATCCCCGCAGTCCGCGGGCGGTAAGCCTGGAGCAGGCGCGGGCGATCATCGCCGCCTTGCCGCCTTTCGTGACTACGGTGGGGCTGTTCGTCGATGCCGGGCGTGACGAAGTGGACGCGCTGCTCGACGCGCTGCCCCTGGACCTGCTGCAGTTCCACGGTGACGAAAGCCCGGCGCAGTGCGAGGGCTATCGGCGTCCCTATATCAAGGCGCTGCGGGTTCGACCAGGCGAGGACCTGGCGGCCCGCTGCCGCGAATATTCGTCGGCCTCCGGCATTCTGCTCGACACCTTCGTGGCCGGTGTGCCCGGCGGTACCGGCGAGGCCTTCGACTGGTCGCTGGTACCGGCCGAACTGGACCTACCGAT
>DATDTH010000337.1:0-3761 GCA_035290985.1 Pseudomonas sp.
CATCAGCGATGGGCAGATCGCCGCGGCCCGGCGTTTCGGCGATGCCATCGAGCGCCGCCTGCTCGGCGATGAACAGCCGATCATGACGCCCATGCTGCAGGGCCTGGGCGCGGTGCGCATCAACGAGAAACTGATCGCCAGCGAGCGGGTAGGCGCCCGCAGCTTCCGCCTCTGGAGCCTGTTGCTGAGCGCCCTGGGGCCCCAGGGCAGCCGGGCGCGCAACGCCGGCATCCTGGTGTATTTCGTCTTTCTGTTCTGCCTGATCCTCACGGTGGTGCCAATCACGGCGCTGCTGAAAAAACTGCTCAGCCCGCTGTTCCGTGAACGGACCCAGCGTGAAAAAGCCTATTTCGCCGCGCCGTCAGGCGAATAGGCCACGTCTTCGAGGAACGCACAGTGCCCCACCCCGTGTTTATCAACCGCGTCAGCGCCTACCTGCCCCATGCTCCGGTCGACAACGAGCAAATGGAGGCGCGCCTGGGTCAGGTCGGCGACCGGCCTTCGCGGGCGCGCAAGCTGGTGCTGCGCAGCAACGGCATCACCCAGCGGCATTATGCGATCGATCCCGAGTCGGGGTTACCGAGCCTGAACAACGCCCAGTTGAGTGCTGCGGCTATCCGTGGCCTGGAGGGGCCGGGTTTCGATCTGCAGCAACTCGAGTGCCTGGTCGCCAGCAGCGCCTCGCCGGATCAGGTGATGCCCAACCATGGGGTGATGGTACACGGCGAGCTGGGCAATCCACCCTGCGAGGTGGTGTCCACCGCCGGTATCTGCCTGTGCGGCATCACGGCGCTGAAATACGCCTACCTCAGCGTGGCCAGCGGCGAGAGCCGCAACGCCGTGGCCTGCGGCTCGGAACTGGCCTCCAGCCTGATGCATGCGCGCAACTTCGAGGCCGAGCTGGAGGGCCGGGTCGAGGCCCTGGAGCAGAGCCCGGAGATCGCCTTCGAGAAGGATTTCCTGCGCTGGATGCTGTCCGACGGCGCCGGCGCGGTCTGGCTGGAGGCCAAGCCCAATGCCGAGGGCCTGAGCCTGCGCATCGACTGGATCGACATCCTCTCGTTCGCCGACAGCATGCCGACCTGCATGTACGCCGGGGCCGAGCGCGAGGGTGAGGGCCTGACCGGCTGGAGCCGGTACGACGGCGAGGCGCGCAACCGTCTCTCGGTGATGGCAATCAAGCAGGACGTCAAACTGCTCAACGAGAACATAGTCCGGGTCACGGTCGAGCAGGCCCTGCAACGTATCCTGCTGCGCCGCCCCCTGAGCGTGGAGGGCATCGACTATTTCCTGCCCCACTATTCCTCGGAATTCTTTCGCGAGCGCCTGGCGGTTGGCCTGGCCAATGTCGGCCTACCGATTCCCCAGGAACGCTGGTTCAGCAACCTGACCCGCAAGGGCAATACCGGTGCGGCCTCGTTCTTCATCATGCTCGAGGAACTGTTCAACGGCGGCCAGTTGAAGGCCGGCGAGACTCTGCTGGGCTATGTGCCCGAGAGCGGGCGGTTTTCCAGTGCCTTCCTGCACCTGACGGTGGTGGATAACAGGCCGGATAACGAAGGAGTTCCAGCATGAAGCTAGACGAAGTGCCCCAGGACCAGAGCAGCAGCTACGGCGGCCACAGCAAGCTGGTCTACGCGGTGGATGCCAGCGGCCAATACCGACCGGCCCAGAGCGATGGCTGGGAGCCGGAGGCCTTCTCCACCCTGCTGGCGGTCGCCGAACTGCAGGCCCAGGAACAGGCGGCGCTGGCGGCCTGGCAGGCGGGCGAGCTGTCGCCCTTGAAATACCTGATGTGCCATTACCGGATGGACGAGCCGGCGCTGGCGCAGATCGCCGGCCTCTGGCAATGGCGCATCCGCCGCCACTTCCAGCCTCGCCACTATGCCCGCCTGCCGCGTCGGGTGCTGCAGCGCTACGCCGAGGCCTTCGGCCTGGATGTGGCGCAACTGATCCGCTACCAGCGAGAGACCGCATGACGATTTTCCAGCACCAGCAGAGCGCCCACTGTGAAAGCGGGGTCATGGCCAGCCTGATCCGCCACAGCGGCCTGGCCATGAGCGAACCCATGGCCTTCGGCCTGGCCTCGGGACTGGCGTTCGCCTACCTGCCGATCGTCAAGCTCGGCGGCATGCCGCTGATCGCCTATCGCATGCCGCCGCGGCATATCATCAAGACCCTGAGCAAGCGCCTCGGCGCGCGCCTGCATACCGCCACTTTCGCCGGTCCGGTCCAGGGCCAGGCGGCCCTGGACGGCGCCCTGGCCGAGGGTCGGCTGGTCGGCCTGCAGAGCTCGGTGTACTGGCTGCCGTATTTCCCCGAGGAAATGCGTTTCCACTTCAACGCCCACAACCTGCTGGCCTACGGCAAGGAAGGCGGCGAGTACCTGCTCAGCGACCCGGTGTTCGAGGACGTGGTGCGCTGCGCCGAGGCCGACCTGAACAAGGCCCGTTTCGCCAAGGGCGCCCTGGCGGCCAAGGGCTTGCTCTACTGGCTGGATAAGGTGCCCCTGGAGCAGGACTGGTCGAAGCTGATCCGCCAAAGCATTCTGTCCACCAGCCGTATCATCGACGGCCTGCCGTTGCCCTGGATCGGCATTCGCGGTATTCGCCACCTGGCCGGCCAAGTGCGCAAGCTCGACCCCGAGGCGCTGAAATACAACCGCCTGTACCTGACTCATATCGTGCGCATGCAGGAGGAGATCGGCACCGGCGGCGCCGGCTTTCGCTTTATGTATGCCTCCTTCCTGCAGGAGGCCGGGCTCAAGCTCGGCGATGCCCGGCTCGGCGCGGCGGCGGCGGAAATGACCCGGATCGGCGACGATTGGCGGCAGTTCGCCGCGGCCTGCGTGCGCTATTGCCGCAACAAACAGGGCCATAGCGACTTTGAACCCATAGCCCTGGCCCTGGAAGGCATCGCAGCCCAGGAGCGGACCCTGATGAAGGAACTGGCCGCCTGGGCCAAGGGCAAGGGCTGAGACTCGGCGCGGCGGTGCTCTTGTAGGGAGGGTGCAACCCGCGCAATGCTGGGCTTGCTCGCTGAACACCACCCGCTCCACAAAAATACGGGGCCCGTAGGGTGCGCTCAGCGCACCGCCGACGAATCACCGCCCGAGGCTCCCCACGCCCAGAACGTAGGTCAGGTTAGCCCGTAGGGCGTAACCCGACATGACGGGGGTAGCCTGTCGCAGCAGGGCGTCGGGTTACGCTTCGCTAACCCGACCTACGAGGCTACAAGGCTCAACGCCGTGCTTTGTTATTGAAAATAAAAAACACCTGCCCTTAATCAGCGGCCGTCAGCTCGAGGTGGATAACCGGGAGATGCGCGGTCAATTCGGCGAAGTCCATGGCCGGTGTGGGGCCGCCGCCCCTTTCCAGCACCAGGGCCTGCAGGCAGAAGTCGTCGCGTTCGTCGCAGAGGATCAGCAGGGCCTGGTCGACCAGGCCCTCGTTCAGGTCCGTTTCGGCGAGCATCCACAGGTCGCGCCAGACAGTCGCGCCGGCGCCGATAAACAGGTTCGGCCCCCGCAGCCCCAGTTGCTGGGCCACATGAAAGCCCGCGGCATTGCTCACGCTGTTGACGAACTCGAAGGGCTTGGGCAGTTTTTGCTGCACGCAGACCGCTTCCAGCAGCGCCTGCATGGTCGGCCGCGCCGGGTAGGTGGCGGCCAGGTACAGGCCGCTGTTGGCCCGCAGCTGGGGTTTTAGCGGCGCGGCCGCGAGCAGGGCCTGGAGGATCAGGCGGTCCACCCGGCGCGGCGG
>DATDTH010000338.1:0-13864 GCA_035290985.1 Pseudomonas sp.
GGGCTGTGTTGTTGCCGCCGCCGCAATATTGACCCGGGTGCCGACACTATGCTGACCCGACCCAGTAGTCTGAAAAGCGAAATGCAACAATGAGTTTGGCGTTCGAAACAGGGTCAATGAAATTCCGGTACGTGGGTCAAAAGTGTATAGGCTGCAACATGTAGCGAAATCGGCGCATGATTCGCTGTTGTGCGCTAAGCGGAATCAGGGCAGCTTTCCTGCTGCCCACTCCTCTGCAGCGGGGCGATTGCAGCTACCACTGCCCCGCTGTACGCCTTTAATGCATATCTAAAGTCCGAGAGTTAACTACCACCGGTGTACGTCAAATCGGACAGCCATCTTCCATAAGCCAGCCCGTCCCAGCGCAGCGGGAACAATGAACAACTCCGTCTCCCTGACAGTGCCCGCAGGAGTCTGGATCGACGTCGCCCTCTCCCTCACAGCACCTGCACTCGCGGAGCTTTTCAGCATCGGGGTCGTAGTAGTAACCATCACCATCGCATTCAAGACAGACCGATGCGGCGCGCCCTCCTCGGCAGCTTGGGCAAGGGGTTTGGCCATCATCACAACATGGGCAGGAAAGGTCTGACATATCAATTTCCCCCCTTCACGATTTGCTCAAGGTCGCGGAGGAACGCCGCTTTGGCAGCATGACGGTTAGCGGTAACAGAACCGAACGCCTCAGCCCGCTCGTAGTAATGACGGGATTGCTCAAAGTTCTCCGCGTTCATCGCGAGATGACCGAGACTGAGGTAAGCACGTTTGCGTACCTCCGGATTTTCCGGGTTATTCGCTGCCACCTCGTACCACTGTGTTGCGAGGGCGGCATCGTTTTGGACGGGGAATCCATCGTGATGACCAGTTTCGTAAATGTTTCCCATCTTGAGTTGCGCTACTGGACACCCGCATTGAGCTGCATGTTTGTAGAGCGTTATCGCTTCGTTGAGATCAATCTGTACGTGAAGGCCATTTTCATACATGTCTGCCAAGCAGAACATGGCCGTAGTGTTGCCTTCAGCGATAGCCTCCCGGAGCAGCGCGTCAGGGCTGTCGGGCAATTGAAACGGTGGCTCGCTGCAAAGAAACAACTCGACCATCTGCGCCGTGGCTTCTGGATAGCCGCGTCTAGACGCTTGCTCATACATCTTGAAGGCTTTTGAGAGGTTCTGCTCAATTCCCTCGGCACCCTGGTGGTGCATCTCAGCCAACCTAAAGGCGCATGCGGCGCAGCCTAGCTTGTCTCCTTTCCGGAAATAAGATGCTGCTTTAGCTGACTGCCCTTTTCGAAGGTAATAGTTCCCTACCTCGGACGGAGCATCTGAATGACCACTGCGAAGAGCTTGCAGCATCCAATTAAGGCCGTCCGACTCAGCGTGACCGAAGTGCTTACCCATTGAGCAGTAGAGCAATCCCAACTGCATCTTGGCATCTGCGAAATCCTGCTGAGCGATGGCAAGCAGGTCGCGCTCAATTTCTACCAGAGCTTCTTGGTAAAGGGCTGCGGGCTCGCCCAGCTTGATGCAGCTCACCACCCTGCCCAGCAACTCGACAGCGCTCTCGGTTCGGCGCTCAAGCTTATGCCGTGAGCATTCCAAAATCTCGCTGTAGTCCTTTCCGAATCGTTCTAAGCAGTAACTATCAAGGTCACCGCCAGCGAGGCGAATGTCTTTCACCAAATTCCCGTCGGGCAGAACAAGGAAGTCGTCGCGAAAAAGACAATTTTTGGAACGCTGATCAGGTTTTTCGGAGAGCCAGCGAGCTTTACGTGAGGAGGTATTAGTCATGATTGCACTCAGAATTCAGACAAAAAAACGCACAGGCCCTGCCGCGAGGGCGGTGCTGAGAACGCAAATTGTCTGGCCAGTGCATCATGAAAGACGGGTGCGGCTATGATCCCGGGTCGCGTGGCCTACGCGACCCTGAAAGAATACTCACCTAGATATGGGTGTCAATAGCCAGGAAGACTTCGGCCAGGCCTAGACTCGACGACCGGATCAAGTTGACAGGGTTCACTGTGCAGCACCATCCAGGTGGGCCTACAGACACAGTTGGCAGACCTGGAGGGGCCGCTCTATGCGAACGCGATGACCCTGGCCCTGTCGGCGGCCACTGATGACACTCGCGTGATTTTGGCGCTTGCCCAAAGGGGAATGGGGCAGATCTATCGGCCTGGGTACCGCTACTCGAAGTGCAGCATCCTGCTGATGGATCTGAGCCAGCGCGGCGAGGTGACGCCGGATCTTTTCGCGCCGGCACCTCGACGTGGGGCCGACCGGCTGATGGCCGTGATGGGTGAGATCAACAAGCGGGAGATGATTAGCCCTTGCTACACAACACGCTGGCCAGAGGTCATTGGGGGGCGGGACTGACTTCGGTCAGAAGCAGAGATCATGAGACGACCGCTATCGACCCATAGCTGCCTGTGACGACTAGCAAAGATCGGCCCAAAGCGGCTAGTCAGCGCGGGGCTAATCGCCCCTATCCATTTCTAGGCTGGCTCGCCTGCTTCCGTCGGCCATGGGCGGCCTGTGGAGATGTCTGGATGCCGTGGCTCACTGGTAGGGCGCCCGCAGTCGTCCCGGTATTCCTCAATCTCAATCAAACACTGCTCGGCTAATAACGCACGCGCATCTTTTGCTGGGAGCATTGCGAACAATTGAGCGCGCAATTCTGTCAGCGGTAGCCCAAATTCCTCGAAAGCGCCGGCCCATTCTCTTGCTGGCCTCCTACCAAGAGCCAGATTCCGCAATACCTTCTGCATGCCGCGAATGGAATGAGGCGCGTCGACATACACATCAAACAGCGCCATGAAGACCTCTTCGTCTGGCATATCGGCCATAGTCGACTCTAAAACCCGGCGGATGTTACCAGGCGGCAGGGCACGATATCGGTCGATCACGGCGGAGCGAATATTGGGAAACTTGCAAGCCAAAGAGGTCAATGCGGCCGACAGCCGATAACCATCCCCAACCGGGATATGGCCCGTGCAGAGATGATTGAGTACCGACATCGCCGAAGCCTCTGTATCAAGCTTAAGCACCGCATTCATCCATTCGAACTCTTGCTGAAACACGGGGTCTGCGGCGAGCCGTTCCAGTGTAATGAGGGCTGCGTCAGAGGGCCCTTGTGGCAATGTCTGGAGCAGGCGACGCAACGCATGCGGCCGGCGGTGCGGATCTGGTAACAGTGCAATAGCGTTGTGCACGCTTTCCGGATCGTCAGAAAAGGGAAACAGATCGATCCACCCCATCAACTCGCCACGATTCTCTTCGAGACGCCAGGTTTGCGTCTGGGCCGCGGAGAGTAAGTCTTGCACACCCGCCATCAGCAGTGCGGCGGGGATAATCTCGCCTGCGCGGGCAGCGGACGCGAGCAAGCGGTGTTTGTAGGTTATTGGCTGAGGCAGCGCGAGTAGGTTGTTGATCTCGCGTCGTTTGTCTCCATGCGGAAGGGCAAGACCGGTTGCGGCAAGCATCATCGCGTGCTGCTGTTCGGCGTCGGACCTCGCAGCGTCACCAAGAGTGCGAGCCACTGCGAAGATTGCTTCGGCAAAGTCTGACGTCGGCGGAGTTCCCGCAGCGCGCTCAGCCCTGCGTGCTAGATGGTTTGAATAATCGGTCCAACTGGCGAATATTCGCTTTTCTTGGGGCGAATGATCAGCCGACCAGATGTCCAGCAAGGCTCCCGCCGCGTCTTGGCCCCAGCGGAGATCGCCAAGGCAGTGCATGAGAATGGAGACTGCAGGCTCATCATGCATTTCCTTGAAGGCGTGGGCATATGTTCGGGTGTAGCCGATAGGGATGGGGGCTCCTTGGCCACCAACAGTAATACGTGCAGCAAGAGCAGCATCGTAGTCCGCCAGGTCTCGCTCAAGAAGCGCGAGCAAGGGCTCAGCCAACGCTGCATCGGCCAACCTTCCCGCGGCACGCCCCACTTCCGAAGCTGCCTGCCGTGCCGGATGCAACACTGTGAGCAAGGTATCTATCCAGGTGTGGACGACATCATGCAGACCGGAGCGGTGGACTATGTCAAATGAAGGCTTGGAATTACCAGTGCTGCTGCCGTATCGGGCGAGCACATCAGCCAGTAAACCGATGCGACGAGGATCGCTGCTACGGGCATTGGCGATCAGGGCTGGCACGAAAGCGTCCTGTCGTGTCGCTGACAGTGCATCAACTAAACGATAGTGCGCATCCGAGAGTTGCTTGTCATAGCGGCCAAGCACCTGCAATTGGGTGTCTATCGCGAACAGCTGTTCGAATAGTGCCGCGACGGTCACCGCTCCGATCATCACCGCTGCCGTAATTTGACGGTGTGTTGGCGTCGTTGGGTCAAGCGCGGCCTCGGCCACTGGCCCGCTGTCGATCAGCGGGGCCTCAGCGAGATAGTCGGCGACGTGATATGGAAGCGGTAAGTTGGACGAGAAACGGGCGAAAAGTCCTGTTGCAACGGCACCTGGGTATTCAGAGTGGGCTTGCGCAATTGAATGCTCGAAGCTTACGTCGTTGCCGCCAAGTGCGGCCGTCGCTATCAGCCGCGTGATACGCTCATCGGCGTCTGTGGGCCTCTCGTTGATGATCCAACCAAGCAAACGTCCTGGATGGCGTTCTATGCTGTGTGCTGCTTCGCGCTCTGCGGCAAGACGCGTATCAAGTTGCGCGTCTGTGAGGTGCTCGGGATAGTTTTCTCTAGCAAGCGCTCTCCACGTCGAGTCCGACGCTGCCGTCATGATTTGGTTCACATGCCGGTCACCGCCGCGAAACTCCAGCGATTTCACAACGGCAACCACGACCTCAGGATCAGGATCGGAAGCGGCAAGCGTCGCGGCAAGCTCCATTCCATCGAAGCCGCTGTTTCCGGCGATCTCGGACACGGCGATTTTCCGCTGGGGCGTGGGCAGGGCACGCAAGCGGGCCTCGAGATCAAGCCCGAGAACACTTGGATTAAAGCGATCAGCCGCCCGAAACGTTGCGAACTGAATCTGCTCGTCTGAATTCGACGCGAGGGGCCAGATGTACTTCGAGAATTCCGGTTTTCCGGAGGCGACCATAAATCGTACAGCTCGGTCGAAAACTCCGGGGGTGTGCCAGCGCCCAATGAAGCGCAGAACACGATCACGTAGACGCTGCCATACAGCCTCGACGCCCCTGTTAAGCATTTTTGCGGCCAGCAACGGGTCGATGCCAAGCGCCTCATCAGTGGCGATCGCCACTGCATGTTCGCCATCTGCGCTTACGCGGGAAAGCCTATCGCACGCAAACAGAATTGACTCCTCCCAGCTCGATTGGTCGAGCACGCCTTCGCGTAGTTTTTTATGCGCCTCGGCGTCACCCCTAGCCGCCTTCATCATGAGTTCTTCGACTTCTGCAGCGGCGTACCACTCCTGGAACAACTGATGTTGAAAGCTAATGCCGCCATTAGCTCCAGGCATACGTACCAAAAGGTGCGCATTGACCAAGCTGTCGATGATGCTGCGCGGGCCAGGTGGGCTGCCGATCTGGCCGTCTTCGAAAAGCCGTCGCAAGATCGTCGAGATAGCACGATTGGCGTCTTCATCGGGAATCACCGTCCTAGCGGTACGGTTCGCCTCTACCGCGAGCCTCCCTAGCAAAGTCGCGTGATGACCTAACGTGTCCGTTTGCAAGCGTTCAGCTCTGTCCGGTGCGGTTTCGTTGTGCCGCACAAAAATGCCCAATACCGCTTCCTTCGTTTCGGGAAACGCAACTCCGCGCGGCAAAGTCAACAAAGCATTCAGATAGAGGGCGTTACCAACGAGCTCTCGTATGCCGGCTGTCCGCCATGCCCTGTCGACAAGCTCTTCGCCTTCCTGGCCACGCACTGCCCGCGCAAGTTCCATCTGCTGATCATGCGAAAGCGCTTCGATCGTGACGACCGAACCGACGGTCGGTAGTGTCTGGCGCCGGGAACTGATCACAACGCCGAGTTGCGGATAATCGCGCTGCAGGGCGGTGAGATCGTTCGTTGCACGCAGCCGCGCTTCGGTAGTCAGCTCATTCCAGCCATCGAGCAGAAGTACAAGCTGCCCGTGGTAGGCCAGCACAATCAAGTGCTGACGTCTGAAGGCGGCGAAGGCGTTGCGACGCAAGATAAAATCGAAAAAGTCTTCTTGCCGGTCGGACCATTCTCCCAACGGCACCAGAAGTGGAATCGGGCCGTCTTGCGCCACCATGCATTCCGCGAGCTGCACAAGCGTGGTCGATTTGCCGGTGCCTCCTGAAGCGACCACGGCGACCGGTTCGGCAAGGACAGTGAGTCCCGCTACGCTTTCAAGCGTTACGTAATGAGCGGATCCGCCTTCAAGTCTAAGCGTTCGTCCGATGGTTCGCGCGGGTCGACCTCGCGCCGCGCGAAACGCCTCAATGTCCGTTTGAGTCGTAGCGCGAAGTCGCGTCCCCACGGCATCGACCACGTCAGCGCTCGGAAGATCTAGCCCACGAAGAAAATCTTCGTCTGCAGCGTCCAGCGTGGCAGGCGGTTTCACTAGACCCAGAGGCCGTCCCCCTGCAATTGCATCAAGAGCGCGTTGTGTAGCATCCGTCTTCCACTGATTCAGAAGCGCGACTGTGTAGCGAGTCTCGTCGGAATCAATGAGCTTAGAGCAGCTTTGGCACAGCCATATCCCGTTTGCTCCGCTGCTGCGTTCGGCCGAGCTCATGTTCGGGTTGTAGCGCTTTCCCCCTGCAGCGGCAGCAGCGATGTGCGCAGCGACACCGATGTTCACGCTACGTTCCTCCTCAAGCGCAGGACCGGACGTGGAGCCCATGCAAGATTGGTTCGAACAATGGTGCCCAACCCGCGCGGCAAGAGCACGAATGGTTTTGGCTGAAAAATCGTCGCGCACGGACATTTGAGATTAGGGCACCAGAATTTCCATGTAGGCCCAAAGTAACATTCGGCCGATCATCACGGAATTGCCTCGCGAGACGTTATGGCCGTGGGTATAGAAAATCACGAACGAATGTCCGCTTCTGGCCCAGATTGCTGCCGGTCATCACAGGCCGCGAGTCGATTTCCCAAGCAGGGCTGTTGGTTGTCCAGCCAAGCGCGAACACCGGCCCGTTCATTGCTCGCCAGGTTGGAAAAACGCACTTGCATTAGGGACAACCGAGCGCGTCTCGAGACTGGCGGTTGTCAGTTGGCCTTGGTCGTACGCCTGCAGGCGATGCACTGCCTCCTCGCCCCACAGCCTTTCGATTTCCGGGTCGGGGCGGTCCAGGCTGTGTAACAGGGTTTCGGCGATCTCGAAGCGCTTGGTAGCGGGCAGCTTGGGTGTCTGCTCGACAATTTTCTCGGTGCTCATGCTGCTTTCTCCCGAGCTAAGGAAACATCGAAAGGCTACACCAGAAAGTTTGTAGACGGCCCCTGATTTCTGCTTGGCTGCCTGGGTGACCGAGGTGCCGGTACCCAGCAGCACAGTCGTGGTGTTGGCGATCGGGATGTTCCAGTACAGCGAACGCTTGCCCTCATCGGTGACATATTCGACGCGCCCGCCATTGACCAGCACGCGACAATATTCCAGGTAATAGATGTTGGCGCGCTTGGAATGCAGGATCGATTTGAGTTCGGAGGGACTGAAGTCATCCATTCGCCATCATTCCTTTGAGTGCCGTGATCAACGGTCTTAAAAGCCTTGATGCGGATCGATCCAAGGCCAGCAGTGAATACCGGCACTAAGCTATACAGCCACACCTCGAAAAACCACACTGGTCATGCCCACAGGTAAAGTTTTCGCACAGATGCCCGCCAGGCTGGCCCGCGTCAATCCCGTTGGTAGGCATGGACGGCCTGCCCACATCCATGCCCCCCGACAGTGCCGGGTTAGGGCGCCGTTGATATAAAATAACCACAGCCCCTCCAGATTTATGCTTCGCTCTCGTCGAGATCAACGTCATGCAAACCGCTAAAGAAATGGCCAAAGAGCTGATCGAGCAGCTTCCCGAAACGGCAACCCTGGACGAAATCATGTACCGGTTGTACGTGAAACAGAAAATCGAGCAAGGGCTTGAAGATTCACGCGAAGGCCGCGTAACACCCCACGACCAAGTGAAACTGCGCTATGGCACGCCTGCAGATTAACTGGACGGACTCCGCCCTGGCCTCGCTGGATAGCCTCTTTGCCTACATTGCCAAAGACTCCCCCTTCTACGCCCAGAGCTTCATCCAGCAACTGATACGCTCGGTAGATCGGCTATCGAACTTCCCCAAGAGCGGACGCCGAGTGGCTGAGGCCAATGGCGAGAATGTGCGAGAAATCATTTTTCAGGGTTACCGCATCATCTACCGGCTTATCGATGCGCAACGCATTGATATCCTTTCAGTCGTGCATGGACGACGCGATCTGCGCAGAATAAAGAATCAGCCCTGGAAAGCGGATTGATGGCGGAAGGATCGCCAGCAAGCTGGCTCCTACAAAAGCCCTAGCGCTTGGCATTGCGGCGGGTGCCCACCTCCTGCAGCCCTCTCCCCCAGCCCCTCTCCCATAAATGGGCGAGGGGAGCTAAGCGCGCTCTTACGCAGGAATCCATGCGGGGACGCAGGCCACTCCCCTTAGGTGCCCTGAGCCGCCGCCTTCTCGGCAACCGGCGCAGGCCCAGGGGCCGGGCTGTTCCGGCGGGCGACCAGCAGCACGCCGGCCAGCACCAGGCCAGCGCCCGCCAGTTGCGCGAAGGAGACGGGTTCCGACAGCAGCAGCCAGCCGAAGAAGATCGTCAATATCGGGCCCAGGGTGCCGATCAGCACGGTGCGTGCCGCGCCTATCTGGCGAACCGCGGCGGACTGCCAGAACACCGGCAATACCGTCGAGAAAAGGGCCATAGCGGCGGCATAGAGGTAGACCGGCACGGGCTGGACCAGGGCGGAAAACGGCTGGCTGGCCAGGAAATGGAGCTGCGTGGCGACTGTGGAGACGATAATCGCCAGTGCGGCAAAGCGGACGGTGCCCAGACGATGAATGGCGATCTCGGCGCCCGAGCTATACAGCGCGTAGGACAAGGCGGAGCCGAAGACGAAGGCCGCGCCTATCAGCACCGCGTTGCTGTCATCCGCCACCTGCAAGTCGTGGGCGAACGCCAGGCCAATGCCGGCATAGGAAAGTAACAGCGCGCCCATTTGCCGCTTCTCCAAACGTTTGCCCAGGACCAGCACGCCGATCAGCACGGTCAGGGTCGGGTAGATAAAAAGGATCAGGCGCTCGAGGCCCGCGGTGATGTACTGCAGGCCAATGAAGTCCAGGATACTGGCCCCGTAATAGCCCAGCAGGCCGAGCGCGATCAGCAGGCCCCAATCCTTGCGCTCGAGCGGTGGCGCGGCGCGGCACAGGTAAAGGACGGCCCAGAGCACGACAGGCAGGGCAAAGGTCATGCGCAGGGTCAGCAGCGTGACGGCGTCCACCGGCGCGGCGGCGTAGGCCAGCTTGACGAAAATCGCCTTGAAGGAAAACCCAAAAGCGGCCAGGACGGCAAACAGGATGCCCAGGCGTTCGGCTGACCAGGTGTTCCACGGCATGGCAGGTTGAATCCCAAAGAGTTGTCGTGGGGCGAATGATCAGGGGGTTAGAATCCCGCTTGAAGTGGCCTTTTCGCAACTAATCGTTCGGATTTGACCAAGCCTATGCACTATGACCTGATCGACCTTCGCCTCTTTGTCGCGATCGCTGAAGCGAGGAACCTGACCCGTGGCGCCGAGCGCGTTCATCTGGCGCCCTCCTCGGCCAGTCATCGCATGCGCCTGCTCGAAGCCTCGATCGGCACCGCGCTGTTGCTGCGCGAGCCGCGCGGCGTGAGCCTGACCCGTGCCGGCGATGCCCTGCTGCGCCATGCGCGCCAGGTGTTTGCCCAGCTCGAGCAGATGCATGCCGACCTCACGCCCTATGCCAAGGGGGTGCGCGGGCATGTCAGCCTGTGGGCCAACACCCACGCCACCCATGCCTTTCTGCCGGACAGCCTCTCGGCCTTCTTGAAGCGCCATCCGCAAGTCAGCATCACCCTGGAGGAGCACACCAGCCCCGAGGTGATCATGGCCGTTGCGCGCGGCGAGGTGGACATAGGGGTGGTGGCGGAGTCGGTCGAGGGCGCCGAGGTCGAGCTGATCCCCTACCGCGCCGACCGGCTGGTATTGATCGCGCCCGTGGATCACCCGATCGCCAAGCGGGCCAGCACGCTCTTTTCGGAGGTTCTGGATTACCCCTTCGTGATGTTGCATTCAGGCTCGGCCATTCATACCTTTACCATGAGCACGGCCGCCGCCCTCGGCCGGCACCTGGAGGTGCGCATTCAGGTGCGCAGCTTCGAGGCGGTGTGCCGCATGGTCAGCGCGGGCGTGGGCCTGGGCCTGGTGCCACGGGGCGCCGTACCCGCGGGCACGCCCCGCGCCGCACTCGCCGTGGTCGAGCTCGAGGAGCCCTGGGCGCAGCGCGACTTGAAGGTGTGCGTGCGCAAACGGGCGTCGCTGTCGCGCTTTCCCGCCGAGCTGGTCGCCTGCCTGACCGATAACAGCGCGGATCTGGCGTGAAGGACTCCATCCAGCCGCCTGGGCGCAGGCTCGGGTCCGAACGCTCATCAAGCAGGCCACCCCCGAAGTGGAGCGCTCAAAGCGCGTCGTGAAATCGCTGGCTGTGGCAGTGCGGACTCGACGCAGGCCTGCCACTCTGCATATCGTTCTCCACCTGGGTGAGAAGCAATTTCATTAACGCTACCGTTTTCTCATTTATCCTCGGATCTTCGGCGAAAAAATGATCACTCCCAAGTGCAACAACGGTAAAGCTATTAGGTGCGATTGCATCGGCAATCAGCGTCAGGCCATCATTCGGCCCTTCCGGCTTCAACAATGGATATTTGTCTCCAGAATATTGACTAAGTTGCCCCGACAGCGGAATACCCACGTAATTAATAACCAGAATATCGGATTTCATTCGTAGGCGCGAAAAGCGTTTTCTACTCGGCCCCGTGCTCATACTCAGAATGGCCTCCTTATCCCAACCCTTGAACCAGACGATCAAATTAAACAACCAACGCTGGGGTCGCTCTTCGAGATAATCAATCAGTGGGCTGCCTTGGAGAATGCCGCCAAGATTGAGCCAAGCTTTAACGGAACCGCGTTTTTCTTTATCAATCATTTCACCCAGGGTGAGATGAATAGTAGGTCCTGCAGAACTGGCACCGACCAGCAGTATCTTTTTGCCTGAGCGATGGTGCCTGGCAATTTCCGCGGCCAATACCTCTGCGCCTTCCTCTACAGAACCTGTTGGCGGCAATGCCACTAAATAATTTTCAAATCCGAATGCGCTGGCCAGTTCGCGGGGCTTGGCAAAATCCGCGCCGGTCAAGTGTCCATTTTCAGCGTAGTCCCAGCCAGGCACGAAAAGCACCAGGTATGAGGAAGCGACGCGTGTGTCAACGGCGGTCTCATTTTGCAGGTGATGCGCGAAGGACTGATTCAGCTTTTTATTGCACTCATCATGCAAAAGACGGTCTGCAAAAAACAAAGAGGCAAAATCAACAGAAAAAACGCGAGAGATTACTTTAAGTTCTTCGCGCGACGGTATGGATTTTTCTTGCTGGCCGTAAAGCGCGGAAATCCGTTCATCCATGTCCCGGTTTACATTTTTTCCTTGTAGATAGCTTTCAAGATAATAACGAGCTATTTCGGAATCCACAGTGGTTTGCAAAGGCTCCCCAAAAAATTCTCCTTTTGCAGGAATCTCTGGAGCAGAACTGCAGGCCCACAGGAGAAGGCAAACCAATAGATAGACGAGCGACACGCCAAACAGTTTTCTATTCATGGTCGTCCCAAACATAAAGACCAAGCACTGTGGCGCCTCGGTCCTATTCTGAGTGAAACGTGCCAAACATCGAGTTATAACGGGCCAGTTTAAACTGCGCCAATTTCATATAAGCCCGTTTCGTAGGTTTTTACCTGCAGCAAATTGTGCGTCTCGACTAAACCCTCCGCGGATGAAGACGGTTTGCGCGATATGCCTTGCGGAAGGCGCAGGGAGTGTAGCCCGGCGCTCATAACCTGCCTGGCTAAAACACCGACCTCCTTGCCTTTGCCTGCCCGCTCCAGGTGCAAAACGGCCGCGTCACAAAGGCCGAGGCTGATTCGTCTGGTTGGACCTACTCAAGGAGACTGAGCATGTCCGATCTTCCGATTCTGATTCTTGGCGGCAGCTATGCCGGGTTGATGGCGGCCTCGCGCCTGCGCAAGCAAGCACCGCAGGCGCGCATTGTGCTGATTGCCAACCAGGCCCATGTGCAGCAACGCATCCGCTGGCACGAGGCCTTGGCCGGGGGCCGGGTCAGGCGCGCGCTACTGGCGCCCCTGCTGGCCAAGGCCCGGATCGAGTTTATCCAGGCCGAGGTACTGGCCTGGACGGCCGAGCGCAATGAGGTGCTGCTGGAGACGGCCGAGGGGCCCCGTCGCCTCGATTACCGGGCAGTGATCTGCGCCCTTGGCAGCGTCAGCCGACAGCCACTCTGGCCGGGCGCCGAACACTGCTGGCAGCTGGCCTTTGCCCAGCCCCTGGCCCAGCGAGCGGCGGAGTTGCGAGAGCTGGCCGCACGGGGCGGGCAGCTGGCGGTGATCGGCAGCGGCCTGGCCGGGGTCGAGTGCGCCAGCGAACTGGCCGAGCGCTATCCGCGCTTGCAGGTCAGCCTGATCGGCCCGCCGCCGCTGGCGGATTTTTGCCCGGCCAGCCGGGCCCATGCCAGCCGCGTGCTGCAACGGCTCGGCGTACAGCTGATCGACGCACGGGTGATGGCCGCCGAGGCACAGGGGGTATGGCTCGAGGATGGGCGTTATGTCGCCTGCGACCGGCGGCTCTGGTGTGGTGGGCTGCGGGCCAACCCCCTGTTGGCGCACTCTGATCTGCCACTGACGGCCGAGGGTCGGATACGGGTGGCCAGTGACATGCGCATCGAGGGCCATGAGAATGCCTGGGCCGCCGGCGATTGCGCCGCGGTGCGCCTGGGTGATGGTCGCAGTCAGCGGCTCTCTTGCGCCAGCGCGATGCCCACCGGCGCCCATGCCGGTGAGGCACTGGGCGATTGGCTGAACGGGCGGCCGAGCCAGCCGCTGGCCTTTGCCTATGTGCAGCGCTGCGTCAGCCTGGGTCGTCGTGAAGGTCTCTGGCAGCTGACCGACGCCTACGATGTCGAACGCCCTCGCTGGCTGGGCGGCCGGAGCGCGGCGTTGATCAAGTGGCTGGTTTGCGCCATGGTCTGGGTCGTACCGCGCTGGGAACTGGCCTCTGGACGACGGCTGTATCTGTGGCCGCGCCCACCCGTCGTCGCAGCGCACGTTGAAAAGGAATGGGGATGAGTGATCTACAGCTGTTTCTCGCCGAGCGTCCGCGCTTGCTGGCATTGGCCTATCGCCTGCTCGGCAGTCGCAGCGAAAGCGAGGACGCCGTGCAGGAACTCTGGCTGCGCTGGCAGGCGCTGCGGCTGGTGCCGGACAACGCCCAGGCGTACCTGACGCGCATGCTCAGCAACCTGTGCCTCGATCAACTGCGCAGCCGCCGGCGGACCCCTTACATCGGCCCCTGGCTGCCCGAAGCGCAGGTCGATGCAAACCCCGCCGCACCCGAGGAGGTGCATGGGCGCTGGCAAACCTTGTCCCTGGCATTTCTGCTGGTGCTGGAGCAGCTGACGCCGCTGCAACGGGTGATCTGGGTACTGCGCGAGGTGTTCGGCTACCCCTATGACGAGCTGGGGAACCTGGTCGAGCGCAGTCCGGCGGCCTGTCGCAAGTTGTTCGAGCGTGCGCAGCAACGCATTGGCCCGCACCCCTCGCCGCACGCCAACCCGGCCGATGCGCAACTGGCCCAGCAATGCCTGATGGCGTG
>DATDTH010000339.1:0-9765 GCA_035290985.1 Pseudomonas sp.
GATCAGCGCCGGTCCCGCTTCCAGCCACCAGGTCAGGCGATCCTTGGGCTCGATGAACGACCAGATCAGGGTGGCCAGGAAGATCAGGCCCCAGAGATATTTCATAGGCGATTACCTCGGCGTCCTGGCGAAAACTGATTGGTCAGGACAGGAAAGAAAGGGGAAGCTCCGTCGTTATACCGCACTTCGCCTGAGCCGGTCGCACGGGCCGGGCGCGGGCGCACGGGCTCAGGCCGCGCCGACCTCCTCACGGTACAACTGCATCCCGCGGGCCCGGTAATTGGCCAGGGCGCTGGGGTGGTCCAGGCTGCAGGTGTGGACCCAGACCCGCCGGGTGCCGGGCCAGGCCCAGGCCGCCTGCAGCGCGTGGCTCAGCAACGGACCGCCGAAGCCCTGGCCGAGAAACGCTTCGGCCAGACCGAAGTAGAGGAGCTCCACCGCACCGTCGTCACCGCGCAGTAGCTCGTAATAGCCGGCGATCGCGCCCTGGTGATAGGCCACCCAGGTGCGGTGCCGATCGGAGTCGACCAGCGCGCACCACTGCGCGTCCGACCAGCCCAACTTGTCGGTCCAGCCCCAGGGGCCGCCGACCAGTTGATAGAGAAAGCGGTTGAGCGGGAACTGCTTGATCCGGCATTCCACCACGTTCAGGTCGGCCGGCAGCGGCTTGCTGCGCAGTTGTTCGGGGTGCTGCATGTCCAGGTAGTAGGTGATTTCGCGCTCGTCGCCCATCGGCTGTCGGTCCTTGGAAAAGCGGTGATGGGGCCAAGCCTAACAGGCCGTTTTCAACCTGGCAGCATCGGCCATCCTGGTGTTTTCCCGGGCCAAGAAACAGCCCCCACCGGGAGGCCGTCTGGGCCGCTTATGGCGGGCCGAGTCAGTCGCTTAGGACGCGGCAACGTGAGTTGAAACACAACTAGTCACCCCACCTCGGGGGTTCACCTCTGGCGCAGCGGCTAGCGGGGCGACAAGGCCGCGCAATCGGCGGCGACCCAACGCCCATGGCTTTCCATGCTGCTGCTCTGCCCCGCTTGAACCGTGCGCACCTGGGAGGTGAATTCCTTGTCGCCCAGAAAGCGCGTTTCGCCTTCGCCCTGGCTGTCCGGGCAGGTGAAGCGAAACTTCCAGAGTGTGGCGCTGCGCTCCGTGACTTCATGGCTGCAACCCGACTTCGGGTCCTGCAGGGGAAGCTCCTGCGCGGCGATCTGCGCCTCGCTGATGCATATGCGCACGCCCTTGTCGCCCAATTGCACGCCTTGCTTGGCGAGCATCTGCTCCATCATCTGGCGCTGTTCGGGCGGCATGTTCTTCATCTGCTCGAGCATCTGCTGCATGTCCGGCAGCGCCTGGCCGTCGACCTGCATAGTGCCCGAACTGATTTCCCACAGCCCGGGTTGAATCATCCCGGCCGTGGCCAAGGGCGATGACAGGCAGAATCCCAGGAACAGGCTGCTCAACAGTGATAGGCGCATGATGCGGCTCCAGATGAGGGGTCAACCCTGCAAGCATAGGCCCCGGCAGCGGCTGCAGGTTGAAAACCGACGGGGCGACCAGACAGCATTTGCGGCACGTCGGCGAAACCCGCTGCCTGCAACCGACCCGCATCTGCCTGACAACGACCGGCGCAGCCGCGCGCCGGACGCCGCGGCTGCCCGCACTGCCGGGCCTATGGTTCAATGTTTGCCATACGCCCGCCAGGATCCCCCCCATGCAGGTCGAGCTGATCGAAATACGTGACCACATGAGTCGCTTCGCCCCGTTCGGCGGGCTCCCGAATCAGGTCCTCGACCAGATCGCCCGGCAGGTCGAGGTCGGCTACTTCAAGGCCGGCAGCGACATCCTCCGCTACGGCGAGGCGATCCAGGACCTGCACTACATCCGCAGCGGCGCGGTGGAGGTCTATCGTCGCAACGGCGAGCTGTACAACCGCCTGGCCGAAGGCGAGGTGTTTGGCCAATTCGGCTTGCTGCGCGGCAGGAAGGTCCGGCTGCCGGCACGGGCGATCGAGGACAGCCTGATCTACTTCATCCCCGGCCCGCTGTTCGAGCAGTTGTGCGAGACCCATGAGGCCTTCGCCGACTTCGTCGAGGCCGAAGGCCAGTCGCGGCTGAAGTCGGTGGAACACGCCCGGGGCAACGCCAGCGAGCTGATGAAGATCGAGGTGCGCAAGCTGGTCACCCGGCGCACCGTCAGCGTGCCGCTGGGCACCTCGGTGCAGGATGCGGCGCGGGTGATGACCGAGCACGGCGTGTCGTCCCTGGTGATACTCGGCTCACCACCCGGCAAGGCCGGCCAGGGCCAGGCGATGGCCGGCATCACCACCGACCGTGACCTGCGCACCCGGGTGCTGGCCGAGGGCCTGGCCCTGGACACCCCGGTCGAGCAGATCATGTCGCCCAACCCGATCACCATCCAGGCCGACGACTCGGTGTTCGAGGCCATGCTCTGCATGTTGCGCCACAATATTCACCACCTGCCGGTGATGCACCGCCAGCGGCCGATCGGGGTGATCAACCTGTCGGACATCATCAAGTACGAGTCGCAGAGCAGCCTGTACCTGGTCAACAGCATCTTCAACCGGCAATCGGTGGCGGAATTGCAGGCCCTGGTGCCGGACCTGCGCGCCACCTTCCTGCGCCTGGTCAACGAGCAGGCCACCGCCCATATGGTCGGCAGCGCCATGTCCGGCATCGGCCGCAGCCTGACCCAGCGCCTGCTGGAACTGGCCGAGGAAAAGCTCGGGCCGCCGCCGGTGCCCTACTGCTTTATGATCCTGGGCTCGATGGCGCGCGACGAGCAGCTGATCGTCACCGACCAGGACAACGCCCTGGTGCTCGACAACCGCTTCGATCCGCGGGTACATGACGACTATTTTCTCCAGTTGGCGACCTTCGTCAGTGATGGCCTGGCGGCCTGTGGCGTCACCTATTGCAAGGGCGGGATCATGGCCAGCAACCCCAAGTGGCGCCAGCCATTGCGGGTCTGGCGGGGCTACTTCACCGAGTGGATCGAACGGCCCAACCCGCAAACCCTGCTCAACAGTTGCATCTTCTTCGACCTGGACAGCGCCTATGGCGAGGCCGAGCTGGTCGAAAACCTCAAGGCCCTGGTGGCGCAGAAGGCCAGCCACAACCCCTTGTTTCTCGCCAGCCTGGCGCGTAACGCACTCAACCGCACCCCGCCGCTGGGCTTCTTCCGCACCTTCGTGATGGAGAAGAACGGTCAGCAGAACAACATCATCAATCTCAAGGGCCGCGGCACCGCGCCGCTGACCGACCTGATCAGGGTGCATGCCCTGGCGGCGGGCTCCAAGGCGCAGAACTCGCTGGAGCGCCTGGACGCCATCGCCGTCACCAAGCTGCTCACCGAGGAAGCCATCACCCAGCTGCGCTACGCCCTGGAGTTCCTCTCCATCGTGCGCATCCGCCATCAGGCCATGGACCTGCAGGAAGGCCGCGAGCCGGACAACTACATCGAACCGGAAAAGGTCTCCGCCAGCGAACGACAGAACCTCAAGTCGGCCTTCCAGGTACTGAGCAATGCGCAGAAATTCCTGCGCTTCCGCTACCCGGGGCAACTGCAAAACCTGCCGCTATGAGACGCCCGCGCACAGGCGCGCCGCCCGACTGGCCGGCGCTGTTCGCCCAGCTCGCGCAGACCACCCGCGACCCGCGCCTGGCACGCTTCTACCAGGCCGGCACGGTAAACGCCGACACGCCCCTGGACCAGGTGCCGCTGCTGGCCCTGGATGTCGAGACCACCGGCCTGGACAGCCGCCGCGACTCGATCGTCAGCCTCGGCCTGGTGCCCTTCGACCTGCACCGCATCCGCTGCCGCGACGCCCGCTACTGGGTGGTCAAGCCGGCATGCGAACTGAGCAGCCAGTCGGTCACCTTCCACCACATCACCCACTCGGCCATCCACAGCGCGCCAGGGCTGGATACGCTGCTCGAGCCACTGCTGACGGCCATGGCCGGCAGGATCATGGTGGTGCACTACCGCCCCATCGAACGGAATTTTCTCGACCAGGCCGTGCGTCAGCTACTCGGCGAAGGGCTGCAATTCCCGGTGATCGACACCATGCAGCTGGAAGCCCGGCTGCACCCGCGCAAGCGCCAGCCCGGCTGGCTGCGCCAGATGCTCGGCAAGCCGTCGGTATCGATCCGCCTGGCCGACAGCCGCCTGCGCTATGGCCTGCCGCTGTACCAGGCCCACCATGCCCTGACCGATGCCCTGGCGACCGCGGAATTGCTCCAGGCGCAGAGCGCCACGCACTATCCGGCAACCACCGCGGTGGGCGATCTGTGGCATTGAAAAAGGCGCGACCGCTAACGGACGCGCCTTTTTCGATAGCCTGGTGGGTTACGGCGCAGTCGATGCCGGTATACATCCCGACCACTTGAGCATGCGCCCCACCCTACCGCGGCTCGCTCATCAAGCCCTTGACGATAGACACACAGCCCACCAGCAGGACGAGGGTGAACGGCAAGCCGGTGGAGACCGCCATGGCTTGCAGGGCGGCCAGGCCGCCGCCGAGCAGCAGGGCAATGGCCACCAGGCCCTGCAGGATCGCCCAGAAGGCCCGTTGCGGCACCGGCGCGTTGACCTTGCCACCGGCGGTGATGGTATCGATCACCAGGGAACCGGAATCCGACGAGGTGACGAAGAACACCACCACCAGGAGGATGCCGACAAAGGAGCTGATCTGCCTCAGCGGCAACTTGCCGAGCATGGCGAACAGCTTCAGTTCCAGCGCCGCATCCTGCACCCCGGTGAAGCCATCGCCGATGAACTGGCCCAGGGCGGTGCCGCCGAATGCGGTCATCCACAACACCGAGACCAGCGACGGCACCAGCAATACGGCGACCAGGAACTCGCGCACCGTACGACCGCGGCTGACCCGGGCGATAAACATACCGACGAAGGGCGACCAGCTGATCCACCAGGCCCAGTAGAACGCGGTCCAGCCCTGGCTGAAGTTGGCGTCCTCGCGGCCGAACGGGTTGGACAGGGCCGGCAGATTGACCATGTAACTGCCCAGGTTGCTGAAGAAACCGCCGAGGATCGCCAGGGTCGGCCCCGCCACTATGATGAACACCAGCAACAGCAGGGCCAGCACCATATTGATTTCCGACAGGCGCTTGACCCCCTTGTCCAGGCCGGCCAGCACCGACATCAGGGCGATCGCGCTGATGCCGATAACCAGCAGCACCTGGCTGGTGACGCTGGCTTTGATGTCGAACAAATACTCTAGGCCGGCGGCCGCCTGTTGGGCGCCCAAGCCCAGGGAGGTGGCCAGGCCGAACAGGGTGGCGAGCACCGCGAGGATATCCACCACGTGCCCCGGCCAGCCCCAGACCCGCTCGCCGAGCAGCGGGTAGAAGATCGAGCGGATGCTCAGCGGCAGGCCCTTGTTGAACGAGAACAGGGCCAGGGCCAGGGCGACTATGGCGTAGATCGCCCAGGGGTGCAGGCCCCAGTGGAAGATGGTGGCCGCCATGGCCAGGCTGGAGGCCGCCTGGGCATCGCCGGCCGCGCCGCCGAGCGGTGCCCAGTCGCTGCGCAGGCCATCCGCGCCGACACTGACGCCGCCCATCGCCGAGGAGAAATGCGACATCGGCTCGGCCACCCCGTAGAACATCAGGCCGATGCCCATGCCAGCGGCGAACAGCATGGAGAACCAACCGGTGTAGGAGAAATCCGCCTTCGCCTCCTTGCCGCCCAGGCGCACCTTACCCAGGGGCGAGACGATCAGGCCCAGGCACAACAAGACGAAGATATTCGCCGAGCCGATGAAAAACCACGCCAGGTGGCTGGTCAACCAGTCGCGAGTGGCGGTGAACAGCGGTTCGAGCTCAGTGCGCAGGGTCAGGGTCAGAATCACGAACAAGACGATGGACAGCGCGGAAATGATGAACACCTTGCCGTGGATATCCAGGAATCGGCCGGTGATATTGTCCTGACCGATCACGTAGTCGGTGTCGATCAGGGTGCTCGCCCCACTCGGGGCCGGGATGCTGTCGGGTGGGGTTGAGCCCCTGGGTGGGTGGTTCGCCATCTGCCGTACTCCTTGCTTCGGTTGACATGCCCTTACGGGCAAACGGCGGATATGCCCCACTGCTGGATAACCGGGTCAATTCCGCTCTAAGCAAAAAGGGTAACAGCGAGGGCCTGACATGATCGGCATCAGAACCGCCCCGCAGCCACTTCAGAAACGCCATGCGCGTCCCTGGACTTTGGCCGCCCCGGGACACCAGCAAATGAACAAAACCCCCACCGGCAAGCCGGATGGGGGGTTCTGTTCTTGTTCAGAAACCAGCGCTTGTGGCGCCGGGAGCGGGCGGGGTTTGGCAGGCCGTTGAGTTAGCCATCGCCCTGGCCTGTCTCCACGGTGGAGGCAGGGGAGCCGAGCTCACAGCTCCAGAGTTCCAACGCCGGCTGGGCCGCTTGTGGCGGGCCGAGCCAGTCGCTTAGGACGCGACAACGCTGGTTGAAACACAGTTGGTAATCCCCTGCCTCGGGGGTTCGCCCCAGGCGCAGCGGTTGCAGGGGCGGTAACTGGCGCCGGTAATGCCAGCTGCCCCCACGCCATTCGGCACCGTCCGGGATTTCCATCCCGGCGCCCGAACCCTTGACCCGCGCCTCGCCGAGCAACAGCCCCGCGGCGCTCACGCGGTAATCCTCTTCCCAGCGCACCTTCTCGACCGTATGGGTCCAGGCCAGGGTGAAGGCCGGCACGGGCAGTTCGGCCCAGACAGTACCGGCCAGCCCCAGGCACAGCCCGATCACGCCGCGGCCGTCTCGGCACGCCGGGCGCGCCAGAAGTGCAGCAGCAGGAACAGCGCGGCCAGGGCGAAACCCAGCTCATCGCTCAGGGGCGTGGCCAGGATCAGGCTGACGCCCGCGGCGAACCCCAGCAGCCGCTCCCAGGCCTGCAGGCGCACCTGCAGGAACCCGGTGAAGACCGCCCCCCACAGGCCGATGGCCACGGCGGCCTTGAGCAGCATGTAGAGCGCCGCGCTCCAGCTGTCGCCCTGCAGCATCAGGGCCGGGTCGTAGACCGCCATAAAGGGCACGACGAAGCCGGCGATGGCGATGCGCACCGCCCACAGGCTGATCTTCAACCCCGTCTCCTTGGCGATCGGCGCGGCGGCGAAGCAGGCCAGGGCCACGGGCGGCGTGAGGTCGGCCATGATGCCGAAATAGAAGACGAACATGTGCGACACCAGCAGCGGCACACCCAGCTCCAGCAGGGCCGGTGCGGCGATCGAGCTGGTGATGATGTAGTTGGGAATGGTCGGGATGCCCATGCCCAGCACCAGGCAGGTGAGCATGGTCAACAGCAGGGACAGGAACAGGTTGTCCTGGCCGATGGCCAGTATATAGCCGGCGAACGTCGAGGCGATGCCGGTCAGCGACACGACCCCGATTATCACGCCCACCAGGGTGCAGGCGATGCCCACCGGCACCGCATGGCGTGCCCCCTCGACCAGCGCATGCAGGCACAGCACCAGGGTCTCGCGACCGCCCTTGACGAAGGCGCAGGCCAGCACCAGCAGGGCCACCACGGCGAACACCACACCGATGCCGAGCTGGAAGAAGCCGGCACAGAGCAGGCCGAGGGCGACCCAGAAGGCGATGCGCAGGCCGAAGGAGGAGACCCGCAGGATGATCGCCGAGCCGAGTATGACGATGGCGGTCAGGGCCAGGCCGACCATCCCGGAGAACAGCGGCGTACGCCCGGAGAACAGCAGCAGCACCAGGATCAGCAAGGGGATCAGCAGGTACCAGCGCTCGCGCACCGCGGCCCAGGGGTTCGGGCACTGGTCCTTGGGCAAGCCCTGCAGGTTGGCACGCTTGGCTTCCAGATGGACCATCCAGAAGGTCGAACCGAAGTACAGCAAGGCCGGCACCAGCGCAGCCTTGGCCACCTCGAAAAATGGCACGTTGATGGTCTCGGCCATGATAAAGGCCACCGCGCCCATCACAGGCGGCATGATCTGGCTGCCCATGCTGGCGGTGGCCTCGACGCCACCGGCGAAGGCCGCCTTGTAACCGAAGCGCTTCATCAGCGGAATGGTGAACTGGCCGGTGGTCACCACATTGGCCACCCCCGAGCCGGTGATGGTGCCCATCAGCGCCGAGGACACCACCGAGACCTTGGCAGGGCCGCCGAGCTTGTGGCCGAACAGGCCCATGGCGAAGTCGGTGAACAGCTTGATCATGCCGGCCTGCTCGAGAAAGGCGCCGAACAGGATGAACAAGAAGATATAGGTGGCCGAGACATAGGTCGGGGTGCCGTAGAAACCCTCGGTGCCGAACGCCAGTTGGTTGACCAGCTGGTCCAGGCCATAGCCGCGGTGCGCCAGATCCCCCGGCAGGTATTCGCCGAACAGACCGTAGGCGAGGAACAGCCCGCAGATGATCGGCAGGGCGATGCCCATCACCCGCCGCGCCGCCTCGAACACCAGCACGGTCAACAGCACACCGATCAGCATGTCGGCCCGGGTCAGGTCGCCGGAACGCTGGATCAGGTCCGCCTCGAAATACCACTGGTAAAAGGCCGTGGCCATGCCGGCCAGCCCCAGGAGCCAGGCCAGCGGCTGCCAGGGTTGGCCACGGCCATTAGCCGGAAAGCTGAGAAACACCACCAGCAGCAGGAAACCCACATGGCCGGCCCGCAGGATCTGGCTGGACACCGGGTGGAAGGCCGCGGTGACTATCTGGAAGATGGAAAACAGCAGCGCCACATAGAACAGCGCCCTGGGCCAGTCACCGGGGTTCGCCGCGAGGCCTTGATCGTGATCACTCATGGAGCCTATGCCCTCATTAGCCGGCCGTTGAAAAACTACCTACGTTTTTCCACAGCCTGGCAGCAGGTCGATACAGCGCAAGAGCCGCCAACAAAACCTGCCGCGCAAAGGCGCTGGCTTTATTGGCCGCTCTTCATTGGATGACCGGCCCCGGGGACAGGGCCGGCGGTGCGCAAGCGGCGGTTAAAGCGCGCCCACTTCCTTGTAATAGCGCTCGGCGCCCGGGTGCAGCGGAATCGGCAGGTTCTTCGCCGCGCCGTCCAGCTGGATGTCCTTGGCCGCGGAATGGGCGTTGCCCAGGCGCTCGAGGTTCTCGAACATCAACTTGGTCATCCGGTAGGCCACCTCGTCCGAGACGCCCTCATGGCTGACCAGGATATTGGTGATGGCCACGGTCGGCACCGCGCTATCCTGACCGTCGTAGGTGCCCGCCGGGATGGCGGTGGCCTGATAGGCGGCGTTGCCGATCTTGGCCGTGACCTCAGCCGGCACCGCGACGAAGGTGATCGGCAGGGTCGCGGCCAGGTCGCGAATCGCCGCCATGCCCAGGCCGGAGGATTGCAGGGTGGCGTCCAGCTGACGGTTCTTGATCAGTTCGACCGACTCGGCATAGGGCAGGAACTCGACCTTGCCCATGTCCTCGTAGCTCAGGCCGGCGGCCTTGAAGATCGCCCGGGCGTTGAGCTCGGTACCGGATTTCGGCGCGCCGACGGAAATGCGCTTGCCCTTGAGGTCCGCCAGGCTGGTAATGCCCGACTCCTTGCTGGCGACTATCTGGATGTAGTTCGGGTAGGTCCCGGCTATGGCCCGCAGCTTCTTCAGCGGCGCCTTGAAGCCGGCATCCTCCACGCCGTTCCAGGCATCGGCCACCGAATCGCCGAGGGCCAGGGCCAGCTCGCCACGACCGGCCTGCAACAGGTTGAGGTTTTCCACCGAGGCCTTGGTCGCCTGC
>DATDTH010000340.1:0-2444 GCA_035290985.1 Pseudomonas sp.
GACCCTGGGACCCCTGCTCGATCTCTGGGGCTTCGGTCCACAGTCCCGGGGCGAGCGGGTGCCCAGCGCCGAGCAGATCGCCGCGGCGCGCGCCGTCGTCGGTCACCGGTACCTGTCCATCCAGGGCGAGCAATTGTGCAAGGATGCCGCGGTGCAGCTGGACCTCAACAGCATCGCCGCCGGCTACAGCGTGGATCGCATCGGCCAGCGCCTGGTCGAGCTGGGCGTGCAGAGCTATGTGCTGGACATCACCGGTGAGCTCAAGGCGCTGGGGCGCAAGCCCGATGGCGAGCCCTGGCGCATCGCCATCGAGGCACCGCGTGACGATCGCCAGGTGGCGCAGAAGGTGCTTGAGCTGGATGGCCTGGGGGTCTCCACCTCAGGCGACTACCGCAACTATTTCGAACGCGACGGTCAACGCTACTCCCATACCCTCGACCCCCAGACCGGCGCGCCCATTCGTCACCGGCTGGCCGCCGTGACCGTGCTCGACCCCTCGGCGCTGCGCGCCGACGGGTTGTCGACCCTGCTGATGGTGCTGGGGCCCGAGCGCGGCTTCGCCCATGCCGAGCGGGCGGGCATCGCCGCGTTTTTCGTCACCCATACCGACCAGGGCTTCGCCACGCGCGGCACCTCGGTCTTCAACCGCCGTTTCGGCGCAGGAGTGGAACCATGATCTGGCTGGCGGTCTTCTTGACCATGTTGTTGGTAGTGCTGGGCATGGCCGTCGGCGTGCTGATGGGGCGCAAGCCGATTGCCGGCTCCTGTGGCGGCATCGCCGCGCTGGGCATTGAAAAGGAGTGTTCGATCTGCGGCGGCAGCCGGGAGAAGTGCGAGGAAGTGCGGCGCGATCAGGATGTAGTGCAGACAGGGCTCGCCTACGACGCGACCAAGCGCTAATGTGCAGCGCAAAATGGCACGGTTAAGCTGTGCCGGTGATTTCCGCGCCGTGGCCACAGGCTGCCGCGGCGCTTTCAGGGCGCTGCCCTGACCCGTTCTGAAAGGAGTACGCATGGCTGTCTACAACTACGATGTGGTGGTGCTGGGTTCGGGTCCGGCGGGCGAAGGCGCGGCGATGAACGCGGCCAAGGCCGGCAAGAAGGTGGCGGTGGTGGACATGCGCCGTGAAGTCGGCGGCAATTGCACCCACCTGGGCACCATCCCGTCCAAGGCGCTGCGCCATTCGGTGCGGCAGATCATGCAGTACAACACCAACCCGCTGTTCCGCCAGATCGGCGAGCCGCGCTGGTTCTCCTTTCCCGACGTGCTGAAAAGCGCCGAGCGGGTGATCGGCAAGCAGGTCACCTCGCGCACCGGTTACTACGCGCGCAACCGCATCGACCTGTTTTTCGGCACCGCCAGTTTCGCCGACGAGCAGACCATCGAAGTGGTTTGCCCCAATGGCGTGGTGGAAAAGCTGGTGGCCAGCCAGGTGGTGATCGCCACCGGTTCGCGGCCCTACCGGCCGGCCGATGTCGACTTCCAGCACTCGCGGGTCTACGACAGCGACACCATCCTGACCCTCAGCCATACGCCGCGCCGGTTGATCATCTACGGCGCCGGGGTGATCGGTTGCGAATACGCCTCGATCTTCAGCGGCCTCGGGGTGCTGGTGGACCTGATCGACAACCGCGACCAACTGCTCAGCTTCCTCGATGACGAGATCTCCGACGCCCTCAGCTATCACCTGCGCAACAACAACGTGCTGATCCGTCATAACGAGGAGTACGAGCGCATCGAGGGCCTGGACAACGGGGTGGTGCTGCACCTGAAGTCCGGCAAGAAGATCAAGGCCGACGCCTTGCTCTGGTGCAACGGCCGCACCGGCAATACCGACAAGCTGGGGCTGGAGAATATCGGCATCAAGGTCAACGGCCGCGGCCAGATCGAGGTCGACGAGCACTACCGCACCAGCACCTCGAACATCTATGCGGCGGGCGATGTGATCGGCTGGCCGAGCCTGGCCAGCGCCGCCTACGACCAGGGCCGTTCGGCCGCGGGCAACATAGTCGACAACGACAGCTGGCGCTTCGTCAACGATGTGCCGACCGGGATCTACACCATTCCGGAAATCAGCTCGATCGGCCAGAACGAGCGTGAGCTGACCCAGGCGAAGATCCCCTACGAAGTCGGCAAGGCCTTCTTCAAGAGCATGGCGCGGGCGCAGATTTCCAGCGAGCCGGTGGGCATGCTGAAGATCCTGTTCCACCGCGAGACCCTGCAGATATTGGGTGTGCACTGCTTCGGCTACCAGGCCTCGGAGATCGTGCATATCGGCCAGGCGATCATGAACCAGAAGGGCGAGGCCAACAGCATCAAATACTTCGTCAACACCACATTCAACTACCCGACCATGGCCGAAGCCTATCGGGTCGCCGCGTTCGATGGCCTCAACCGGCTTTTTTGAGGGCCTCCGACCGGTGGCCTGAGCCGGTCGGGGAGGG